>JAOZMU010000220.1 GCA_029934165.1 Bacteroidales bacterium | reverse complement strand
CAGGCGTAAGCAAAATTATTAATTATTAATTATTAATTTTCCATTACTTATTAATAAGATATTTAAAAATATATAATTTTGTAAAGACTATCAACACCGAGATTTTATGGAAATCGCGAACTGTATTAACTATCGCGAAATTCCAACAATTTCAAATTCCATCTTTCCCGAAGGTACTTGAATAATTGCAATCGCACCAACCTTTTTGCCAAGCAACCCCTTGGCAATCGGCGAAGTAATAGCAATTTTGCCTTCACGCAAATTAGATTCTGCTTCTGCAACAATGGTGTATTCCATGGTCGCATTATTCTTCATGTTACATATTTTTACTTTCGTCAAAATTTGAACCTTGCTCGTATCAATCTTCGATTCGTCCAAAAGTCGTGCGTTTGCCAAAACCGTTTTTTTCTTCGATATTTTCAACTCCAACAGCCCCTGCGCCTCTTTAGCAGCGTCATACTCAGCATTTTCCGATAAGTCGCCTTTATCACGTGCTTCTGCAATTTGCCTAGAAATTTTTGGTCGTTCAATTCCTTCGAGGTGATTTAGTTCTTCTTTAAGTTTTTTTAATCCCTCTTCTGTGAGATAAGTTATACTTGCCATCTCTCGTCTTTTAAATTAACAAAATAAAAAAGAATCCTGATGAAATATTTACACATCGGGACTCTTTTCTTGTACAAAAATACTGAAAAAATTTCATTTTTCAATATACGATGCAAAATTAACAAAAAATTTGGTACTTAACCTTATTCATGGGTTTATTCATAAAAAATTTATCATTACTGTCGGTGTCATGGTTTTGTAGCAAAGTCAGACATGATATTAATCTTCGGGTTTCATAACCATACCCAAACTTTTTTTCCCATCAATTTTAATTACTATTGGTTTCTCAAATCTAACGTGTCTGATATACTTATCCTCGTACATAGCAGGTTTATTTTGCAGGTATTTATAATCAAAAACACCATCATTACTGTACGGATTTATCGTAAAATAACCTACGCGAAAAGACGTTAAATTCTGAAAAAAGTGCGTACCTTGCGAAGGGTCGATACGGTATTGAGAAAGCCCAGACTCAACAATGACGCGGGCTGCCGAAATGTGTGACCATTTTACTGGGACACCTAGCCAATGGTCGCTAGAACCCCAGCGTCCGGGACCAACTAGGATGTAGTTTTTCTTTTCGGCAATGAATTTTTCGTTCAATTTGTTGATTATCGGTACACAATCATTATTGTTTGCAGGGTTGAAATTTTCTGTTTTTATATAAACCAAATCGAAAACATCTTTGATAATGCCGTTTCCAAGCACTGTTTTAGAGTATATTATTGTGTCTTTAGGGTCAGTTTTCTCAAGATTTTCTACAATGCGCTCGTCATTATCAACAATTGGACGTATCTGTAACCAGTTGAATATGTGTGGTTCATCTGGCGTGTTGCTAATATTTAACGCAAATTCTATCTCTATCGGATTATTCATTTCTTTGTGTCCGATTGTCAATATTTCTGTTAGTATTTCTGCCAATGGTAACGAGTCGTATTTCAGTATATTTGAGAACGTAATAATCTTTTTTCCTTCGTAATGTGTCCCGTCGCGCACAGCATTATCCTGATAGTCAAAAGTCGAAGCTACAAATTGTAATGTGTCGTCGTTTTCAGCATCTTTGATACGTAGTTTATTAAGATTTACTGCGTCATCTGTCGATGGTTTGAAATTTTCTGGGTCTAAATCGAGGGCATAAAAAATCTTTTGAGTTTCGGTAAGCGCCATTTGAGGTGTTGATAGTTGTAGAATTTTTTTAGGATATTTTGGCGAAAATCGTAATGACATGCCTCCATCTACAATATATTTCCCTAGTCCTAAGGCTATTGAAGCTATTCCGTCTTCGGATTTTTCTGGCTCAATCGGATAAAAATTGATTGAACGTGCAACTCCCGAAAGAGTTGGATAAAAACGATTTCCGTGTGCGCGTCCGCAAACCTCTTGAAGTACGACTGCCATTTTCTCTTCATCAATAACGTTTGAAGTTGCCGTCATGTAGGCTTTGCTGTCGTGATAAAATACTGAGGCATAGACACTTTTGATAGCTGTACTTAGCATACGAATCATTTTTTCTGGGTCTTCGGCTTGAGGCACCATATAGGTCGAATAAATGCCTGCAAAAGGCTGATAATGAGAATCTTCGAGAAGGCTAGATGAGCGTATAGCTATTGGGTTCGAGATAACAGAAATAAGTGCCAATAAATCCTGATGAATGCGATACGGAAGGTGCGAATCTATGAATGCGCATAATATTTCGTCATCACTTGCATCTGAGAGCGCAATGCTATGTAAGTTATTGGTTTCCATGAACTCATCGAATACTTCGGTGCTGAGAACTACAGTGCGCGGAATTGAAATTAGTACGTTTTTAAACTTGTCTAATGCCCAGTGTTTCTTTATGATAGAGTCGATAAATGCTAAACCGCGAGCTTTCCCTCCGATTGAGCCTTCGCCAATACGCGTAAAAGTTAGATATTCATCAAAGCTTTCGCGATAGAATTTTGCGATAATGCCGCGTCCTTTGTTCATTCTGAAATGCGATATTGTGTCGAATAGAAAACTGCGAATGTGGTCGAGCGATTGAAAATCGTCCACAGATACGTACCTGAATAAATCTGCAAGAGGGAATAAAGCTCTGGCAGTGAGCCACTTGGAAAAATGATTTCTTCGTAAATGATATTCCAATGATGCCTCCGGAACTTGAAAAAGTTTTTGTTGCAAGGTTTTTAAGTCTGGCACGCGAAAAAGTTCTTCGCTGCTTTCGGGTTTAACAAATACAAAATCACCGAATGCAAAATACTGATTTATAAAACGTTTTAGCTCTAATGAGAGTTTTTTTGAGTATTTATATAAGAATCCTACTTTTAGTTGCTTTGCCATTTTACTACTCGCAGCATTCGATGATTGCATCAAGACTGGCATTAATGGAGAGTCTTTTTTGATGCGCCTACTTAGCTCGTAACCAGCAGTTTTGTCGCTAACGCCACCTCTTGGATATTGCACATCTGTAATTACTCCCAGTAAGTTATACTTAAATTTTTCGTATTTTTGCAGTGCATCTTCATAATTTGTTGCAAGCAGAATTTTTGGTCGCCCGCGCATTCGCAACATTTTTTCGTGTTCGTTTAGTCCTTCGCTCATAAAACCAAGCGATTGATTAAAAATTATTTTATAAATATTTGGCAAATAGCTAGAATAAAAACGTACTGAGTCTTCGACAAGCAAAATTGTTTGAACGCCAACTTTGAAGACATCGTGTTCGGCATTCATCTTATCTTCAATTAGTTTTATTATGGCAAGCAATAAATCGGCATTTCCGAGCCAACAAAAAACATAGTCTATTGCGCTTAAATCTTCGTTCCTCAATTTCATCGACACCTCGCGCGAAAAAGGTGTTAGGACAACGATTGGCACTTCTTCGTATTTTCGTCGGACTTGTTTGGCGAGGACAAAAGGGTCCATTCCTTCGACACGTAACATGGTGATAACGAGGTCAATATTTTCATTTTCCAATGTTTCAAATGCTTGCTCGGCAGACGAAACCTGATAAAATTGTGGCGGATAACGAAGATTAAGCGAAACATATTCGTTAAAAATTTGCTCGTCTATTCTGCCGTCTTCTTCCAAAATAAACGCATCGTATGTACTACAAACCAGTAAAACTTTATGGATACGTTTTCGCATCAATTCGTTGAATGGTATTTCGGTGAAATAAAATTTTTTGGGAATTTTTGTTTTTTTCATCATATTGTTACAGGGTTTATTCATAAAAATCAATTCACACCCAAAGAGAGTATTTTCATCACTGTCGGGCGGCTTGAAGATACACCGACAGTAACTTGGAGTCGTGCCACGACTACTAACATAATCACTTAGTCTGTTTGGTGCTTTATTTGAACTGTTATAATTGCGTAAGCAGTTTTCAGACTATCTTCGCTGTAATTTGAAAACTCTGGGTGAATGCGATGTTTTATTTTATCAAATTCAGTTTCTAAAGAATTTTTCTGAAAAACAGAAGCCTCAAATCCAACCTGCCTAAAATTTTTGATATGGTCGGAAATTCGCCAACGTGGTAAACTTTTAGGACTTAGGTATTTTGACCATATTTTTTTGCTAAACAAAAGAAAATGATATGGGTATTTGAAATAGTGGTCGCGATAATCTACTTGATGTATCATAATCCCATTTGGTGCTATAATGCGCTTTAATTCAGCGGTTAAAGCCGAGAAATCGTACACATGTTCAAGCACCGAACTTGAAATTATAAAATCTACACTTGCATCTGGAATACTGCTCAATTTGTCTATTCTAATCACATTTTCCTTGTTTAACTCAGGATATTTAACTCGTGATTTCGCGTACATTTTTTCATCAATTTTCTTATTCAAATTCACATAAGGTTCATGAGAGAAGTATTTACACCCAAAACGTCCTGATATTTCGTAGCCGTAACTACATGTTGCTCCTGCGCCAATCTCGACAACCGTTTTATCTTGCGTAATTTTGGTATTCAGGCTTGCTAAAACATTTTTTATAGTATTTATGTAAATTTCTGTATCTGTGATATTTGCATTCCGAAACAAAAAGGTTGGAAAAATACGTTTGATTGCATATAATATTGAATTTGGGAATATATACCGACGTATCAACCGTTTTATAATATATTCTAAATCACCTATTTTCATCGTTTTATATTTATTGATAAGTATTCTTACAAAAGTTCTTACGCTTTTTATTAACCTAAGTTGTTAATTCACAGCTTAAACGTTTCATAAAAAATAGGTCTTAGACCTTACTGGTTCAGTTAAATTTTAAAAATTGCAATTTACAAATGCAACTAAATTATCATAAAGTTTTCATTTTTAAAGTGTTGTATTGCATTCTCCTCAATACAATTTCAATCCATCGGTACAATTCCGACACATCGCAATTTTACTACGCTCCGAGAAAATTTTATTCCTAAATTGTGAGTATTCTGTTCCTTGCCAAGTTTTACTGAAAGTTGTTTTGAGTATGTTTCCCATGATAAAATCCGCATTTTTGTCAAAGCAACATGGTACAATGTCGCCATCCCAAGTAATTACGGAAGTTTGCCATAAACGCCTACAATAATTTCCCAATGGGTTTTTCAACGTGTATTTTCCACTTTTAGTTTTTTTGTAGCGCGAATATTTTTCAATGTCAGGCATCAATTCGTTGCCATTTTCAAAATCGTAAATTTGAGCAGACTTTAGTTGTAATTCATCTACTTTCAACTCTTTTGCTAAAGCCTCAATATCAGCTATTTGATGTTGGTTTGGTCGCATCACAAGAAATTGCAAAATAATGTATGGCAAGTTTGATTTTGTTTTCTTTTTTTGCTCGACAAGGGTTTTTACTCCGTTTATTACTTGCACCAAATTGCCACCCACGCGGTATGAACTATACGTTTTTTGCGTAGTTCCATCAATAGAAATTATCAACCTGTCAAGTTTAGATTCTATGAGTTGTTTGACATTACTTTTTGTCAAAAAGTGCCCATTTGTTGATGTTGCGGTATAAATTTTTTTTTCGACTGCATAATCTATCATCTGGAAAAATTGAGAATGCAAAAAAGGTTCGCCTTGAAAATAAAGCAATAAATATGTTAAATATGGGTGCAATTCGTCAATAATTTTTTTATACGTAATCCTGTCGATATTTCCGACAGGACGCGAAAACTGTTTAAGACCCGATGGACATTCTGGGCAGTGCAAATTACAAGCTGTTGTTGGCTCAATCGAAATACTTGTTGGTAAACCTGCATGAAAAACACGCCTTTGTAATCTTGAAAAGCAGAAAGAAGTCTTGAGTTTAAAGATGTTAAGCAGTTTTTTTATGCTTAGTTTAGATATAAAATTACGCTTATCGGCAGACAGAAACTTCATAGTTTTTCGGTATGTTTTATATAAATTAATTAAACTTGACTTTTTTACTATTTGTTGCTACGTCCTTTAGGTTGTGGAGGTTAGGCAAACAAATTTACGACATTGCTTGGCATTTAACCGTCAATATTATTAAATGATGCGGTAACTAAAAAAGTGTAAATTAAATATAAAACATTCCGAAAGATGTGTATAAAAACAAAGTTTCACAACATAATAATATATAAATTAATTCAGGGTTTGTTAATAAAATTTGTTTGTTTTGTCAAACCGCTTGCTACAAAGGCGTTTTGCGGCAGGG
>JAOZMU010000219.1 GCA_029934165.1 Bacteroidales bacterium | reverse complement strand
GAATTAACAACTTAGGTTAATAAAAAGCGTAAGAACTTTTGTAAGAGTACTTATGAATAGCTTTTTATGAACAAACCATAATTGACGGTACGACTTTGTCAAAAATTTAGTATTTTTGTTGAAAAATGCTATATTTGAGTTATTAATAATTTGTGAGGTCTAACGTAGATGTTAATAACCTGAATATCAATACAATGTATTTACAGATAAACAGTACTATGTGCTTATTATCGTTTTAAAGCATCTCAATAAAAAAATTAACCTAATGTTGAGCAACAAAAAATCATTTAATCAATTAATTACAAATTCTATTTTGGCAGCCTTAGTATTATTATTTTTTATTATTGTGGCTGTTTCTATCCATTTATTTTCTTCTGGAAAGGAAGTTTCACTGACAAATATATTTTTATTACCCAGAAATGTGCCACTCCTAAAATTGATTTATCTACTTCCTTTTGTTGGTGGATTTTCGTTGTTCATAATCGGACGGCTGCAAACGCGAAGAGCCGATGAGTTGGAGATGATTATTGAGCGCGAACAGGTGAAAACAAAGCAGATTCATGATTTCATCAATCGTCTGAAGGACGGCGATATTGAAACACAGTACGAAATAGAAAATGAGTTTGACTCGCTCGGTCAAGCCCTTGTAAATCTGCGCGATAGCTTGAGGCGTAGCAAAGACGAAGAGTTGGCGCGGCGAAAGGAAGATAGGCAGCGAAATTGGGCAACCGAGGGGTTTGCAAAATTTGGCGAGATTTTGCGTAGAAATCCAGATAACCTTGAGGCTCTGGCGTTTGATATAATTCAGAATTTGGTAAATTATATTAATGTTAATCAGGGTGGTTTTTATATATTGCAATCTGATGGCGAAAATGAGGCGATTGAAAATAAGTACTACGAATTAATGGCTTGTCTTGCCTTTGAGCGACGGAAATATAGAATTAAACGCATAGAATGGGGCGAAGGACTTATTGGGCGAAGCGGAATGGAAAAAAGGACTATTTACCTGACCGATGTTCCGTCGGATTATATTAATATCACTTCTGGTTTGGGCGATGCTACTCCACGCTCGGTTCTTATTGTACCACTGATAGTTAACGAAGAAATTCATGGTGTTATTGAGCTGGCTTCTTTTTCTACATTTCAGCCATTTGAAATTGATTTTGTAGAGCGTTTGTCGGAAATTACTGCGTCAACAATTGCAAATGTCAAGATAAACTTGCGTACTTCTCATCTTCTTAGAGACTCTCAAATTCAAGGGCAAAAACTTGCCAAACAAGAAGAGGCTATGCGTAAAAATATGGGAGAACTGCGTAAAACTCAAAAAGAAGCCGCCAAACAAAGTGAACAGTTTGTCAGTTTCACTAACTCTGTGAACCACACATTGATACGTGCCGAATATGACATTCGAGGAAAATTGCTTTATGCAAATACAAAGTTTCTAACTAAATTGGGATATTCTAGTAATCAGGAGATTGAGGGACGACATATTTCTATGTTTATAAACCCCAAAGACCAAGAATGGTTCAATGACATTTGGGTAGCACTCGCAAAAGGTGGGCGGCATTTTGAAGATTACATGAAACATGTAACCAAAAATGATATGGACTTATGGACGATGGCAACATATACGTGCGTAAGAAACATGGACGGTTCGGTAGAAAAAATACTATTTTTGGCAATTGATACAACCGAGGAAAAACAAAAAAGTTTGGATTATATCGGACAAATTGAGGCTCTGAATCGCTCGACGATTAAGGTTGCTTATGCTCCCGATGGGCGTATTTTAGATGCAAATGAAAAATATTTCAATGTTGTAAACTATTCATTAGTAGAGCTTAGAGACAAGAGTGTTTTTCACTTATTCGACCGTGATGCTGTCCGCGATTTTAAAGATATTTGGGAAGATGTTTTGAGAGGAAAACCATTTGAAGGTCAGATTTGTCAATTCTCGCAAATTGGCGAAGAAAAATGGATGCAAGCTACCTACACAGCTGTAAATGATATGTATGGCGATGTTGCAAAAGTCATTTTTATTGCAAACGATATAACAGAGCAAAAGCAAATTCAGCTAAAAGCAAACGAGCAAACTCAGATGTTGAAGAAACAAGAAGAGGAATTAAAAGAAGCTCAGGCAGATTTGAGTTTGAAGTTAGAAGACGCAAAAGTTGAAATGGAAATACAATATAAAGAGATTGCGTTGGTGAAAACTCGGCACGAAAAAACGTTAGAAGGAGCTTTAGATGCTATCGTTACAGTGAGTAGTGATGGAATAATTCAGTTTTTCAATCAAGCCGCCGAAGATTTGTGGGGGATAGCAAAGAAAGATGTTGTCGGTCAGAATTTACGTATTTTACTCCCCGAAAATATGTCTTCGTTAAACAATGAGTTTATCACAAATTACCTCGAAAATAAAATGGAGCGGTGGGTTGGTTTGCGAAGCGAAATCAATGTAACCAATGCCGACAATGAAGAAATTCCGGTGCTTATCACTGTTTCGCAAGCGCGCCTTGAAAACGATAACACATTCACAGCGTTTATACAAAATGTTTCGATTGAATTATTTTAAGCACAAACGCAATGTTACGAACTTAATATCAAACCATTACACAGTTTACGTATTATAAATTTAGCAATGTTCAATCCTGAAAAGAGGACGGATACAAAATATTTTTAGGTATTATTTTCATCAGAATTGGCAATGCAATAAAACTACCCGGAAGAACTAAAATAATGAACATCGGTATTGTTTTTAGAACATCTAAAAGCTGTTGACGCATTTTTTCGTTTTCTTCTGGCGTTAGTTCTTGTTTTCGGCTTTTTGCAAGTAATTGCATAAGTTCCTTACTTTCAGCAATTTCCTTAGATATTTTTCGTTGGTTTTTCTTGACAATTTTTGACAACCTATCTATCAAACGGTTGCTAAAACGTTGCAGCATATTTTTATCTTGCAAGTAATGGATACTTTCGGAATACTGAAGTAAAAATGCCTCGACGGCAGCAGCACTTCCGAGATAGTCTTCTTCCGTTAATGACAACAATGGGTACAAATTTTCCAGAAATTCTAATTCCGCATCTGCCGTTTTTTGGTCTGCCCAAACCATTAGCACAGCCAATTCGAGAAGATATTTCCTTTGAAGCCAAGATTCAATTTTATCAAACTCAATTAGCTTAATATCAATGCCATATTGAAAATATCCGCGCGCTTTTGAGGCTGCTTTTGAAGACAATCGGGCAGATTGAAGAAAATGCTCAAAAAGATTTTTCTCAGATGTTACTTGCTCATCATCGGCATTTGATGCCGCAGCGATAATTTTCAGTATTGTATGAATGTAATCGTTTCTATCTTCGCGTAATTTTTGGGTACTTAACGCCCTATCCGACTGCATCCACTCAAAAAAATACACAATATCTACAAACAATAAGCTATTCTGAAAAAAACTCTCGAAAAAATTTGACCAGTTTGCTTTAATGTCTATTTGTTTTTCGATGAGAGCCTCAATCAGTACCATACCAGCTTTTCTGCGTCCTAACAAAGAATCGGTATCCTTAACCCAGTCTGGGTGAAAAATGCCGTAGTATTCTTCTATAGATTTGAAAAAAAACTCAATTTCATCGGTCTGGTCATCATCTTCGTCAACTCCATTTGGGTCGAAAAACATAGCACAATTTATGAAAACCTCAGTAAGTACAATTTTCAATTTTTCCTCAAAGGTAAGCTCCTCTAATTCAGGCAATTCAAACCCTGGAAATCCAACCGGATGCCCATACATTATCCCTGTCGGCTGCACAATGCGATAGAGCATTTGTTCTTTTGTAAGAAGATGTGCTTTTTCTGCAAGAATCGAATATGGACTCAGGATTGTCTTGCTATTTCGAAATTTCAGATAACGTTCCAGCCATCCTTCTGCGTTGAAATCCATGTAGTTAAAAAATTATGAATTGGCTTACGCCTGATAGTATTTTTGATAAATAGTATTATATATTTTGTGGAATTAATTACTTATTTTTCTTTCATCCACTTGGGAACAGGCAAAGGTTTGGGTATTTTTCCGTAAAGAATATTATCTAACCAAAGGGCTAATTTACTAAACACAAATGAGCGTTTTATGCCATTTCTTACTATGTTGTGTAGCAAATTATCAGGATGCGAATACGGACAAACACTAAGACATCGACCGCAATCGGTGCCAACTTTACACCAATATTTATAGCAAGATTCCGAATTTATTTTCCACCGCAAAACTCCATTTAAATTTTGTCTTGCGTCATTCGGAATTGCTTTTACGGGGCAAGTATTAGCGCATTTTTTGCAGGCGTTGCAAAACTCAATCATGCTGGTATCTTTGCTTTTTTTATCGGCAATCAATGGCAAATTTGTAGAAACTACGGCTATTCTCACACGTGGTCCTAATTTGGGAGTCATCAACAAGCCCATTCTTCCAATTTGTCCCAAGCCAGCATCTTCGGCAACTAAAGGACAAATTACCTGATAATTTCCGTCAATGTGGGCACGCGCTTCATAACCCAAACTGCGTATAAATGTTGCTATTTGTACGGCTATTTGTGCCGAAGCCAAGTATTGTTTCGAAGACTCCATAACAATAGGTGCTTCGGGCGACATTTGTGTCATAAAAAAATCCATCTCAACCGTAAAAGCAATCGCAAATTGGTGGTCTAATTCTATTTTTTGCCCGTAATTCTTGCCGCGTCCTGTATGCGAATATATGTGATGCGGTTCAAGTTTTGCAACTCCAACCGAGTGAGTCCCAAGACTTTTAGTCCATTCTTTGATATATCTGGTTATTTGAGTTTTGTCAACGGGCTTCTGGTTTTTATTAACGATTCCAGAAATTCCTTTTCGCAAAAAATCAACTGTTTGGAAGTTTGCATTCGCCGAACTGAAAGGGAAATTAATATATTTTCCCGCATTTTCATTCAATAGTCCGGGCAAAACGCGAAAACTATTATCGGTATCCAAAAATTCGGGTTTTCGCGTATAATAATCTTTAAACTCTTCACTATCAATCTTTAAAGACGCACGTGCAAACATAATATCACGCTCATCAACAATTTTGGGCTTTGCCTCGTTTGGTTGAGTTTGCTTGGCTTTTTCGAGCGGAAGAATGAGTATTATTCCCATTAATAAAACCAAAAAAATCGTAACAATACGTAAAATATCGGCATACGGAAACGAAAAAACCGCCAACAATAATATAAGTATTGTAGCGCAAGGAGTTATGAGTAAAATTTTCCATGCGGCACTTTCTTCGCGCTCTTGCAAAGAAACTACTCCAGCCCAAAACCCAGTAAACAAAACACCAATGCCTATAAATACAAGAATGTAGTGCAAAATAGAAAGCGTCTCAACCAAATACATAAAAAAAATTGTTTGATTTATTGTTTTGCTATTGCCTTAATCTTCAAATATATATGCCAATTCTATATCTGTACCCTTGCAAAACTGCATCGGAATACTTCCTGAATGCGAATAGATATTGAAAAAATCGTATTTGTTTTTATCGTTAAGCCGGAAAACAATTACAGTTTCCTCGAAAGGGTGAATTATCCAGTATTCTAATACTTTATTCTTCTCGTAAAGATGAAATTTTTCTTCAATATCCTTCTTGCTTGTCGATGGAGAAAGAATCTCAATTATCATCTTAGGCGAGCCACAAACCCCGTTATCATCAACAATATCAGCATTGGCAATCATTATATCCGGCTGAACAACAGTCGAAATTTCTTCGGGAGATACTTTCGCTGCCGAAACAGGAAAACGCAAATGCGAAGGACGGTGGAAAATTTTACATTCCTCTGTTTTCATACTCCTTTTCAGAAGCGAAAAAATATTTCCTTTCACATCGTGATGCACATGTGAAGGAACTTTTGGAAACTTAAACAACTTACCATCAATGATTTCACATAAATCATTATCTTTCCATTTCAAAAAATCTGCATAATTATATGCGGCATCGTTTTGTTCTGTCGGTGCTTTCATATTTATATTGTTTGATAATTTAACAATAAGTGCCATGCACTTTTAATATTAAGATAAATATTTGATATTCAACTGATAAACAGCAAATAATGGTACAAGTTAATGAGAAATAATCTGCTTGTGATAATTGTACTGTAAAAATACGTAATTTTTGAATAAAAAAAATGAAATTGCCAAATTATTTATTAATCATTATTGTCGGTGTGGATTGAAACCACCCCGCCAGTAGTGTCATATAAGTACTCTTACAAAAATTCTTACGCTTTTTATTAACCTAAGTTGTTAATTCAC
>JAOZMU010000218.1:1660-6296 GCA_029934165.1 Bacteroidales bacterium | reverse complement strand
TAGGGTACAAAATAATCAATTATTAACATCCCAGTCTAAGACCTATTTTTTTATGGCGCGTCTAAGCTGTGAATTAACAACTTATGTTAATAAAAAGCGTAAGAACTTTTGTAAGAGTACTTACATTATCACAAACAACAATTTGCAATAAATTGGGGTGTAAATATTCAGTCTGTAAATAATCCATTGATTAAGCTCTTTTCTTGTTGAACTTCCAAATTTCAGACCAGTCATTATCTAAAATTTGAACTTTTCGAGTTGAAAGAAATGTATGGACAAACCATTGTGGTTGCCCTATTGTAGAATTTGTAAATACTGGGCAGCCACAATGGCGTGCCACTACGCACAAAAATAAATAAAATTTGGAATTGTCTGTGTGGTTTCAAGCCACGCCGACAATATTAATTTGAAAATCATGAAAAACACAAAATATTTATGAGATATTCACCAATACACAATGACCTATTTATTCGCAATAGGAAAAAAATCTCCGATGCACTTTTGCCAAATTCTTTAGCTGTCTTTTTTTCAAACGATGAAATGCCACGAAATGGCGACCAGTTTTTTCCTTATCGACAAAATTCTGATTTCTTCTATCTCACTGGTATAGAGCAAGAAAACACAATTCTTGTTTTGTGTCCAAGTCATCAAGACGAAAATCTTCGCGAAATAGTTTTCACGGTTATGGCTTCGGAAAAGGCAATCATTTATACTGGCTATAAAAACACCTATGCCGATGTGAGCAAAATATCCGGCATAAAATCTGTAAAATGGCAAAACGAGTTTGAGAAGTTTTTTTCGCAAATGTCCACTATGTCAGAAAATATTTATCTGAACACAAACGAAAACTCATCGCTTGCTACGCCCGTTATAACCAATGATTTGAGATTTGTAGCGAAAGCAAAAAGAAAATTTCCGTTACATAATTTTTGCCGTCTTGCTCCTTTGATGCAAAAAATTCGTCTGATAAAAGAGCCTGAAGAAATTGCTTTGATGCAAAAAGCTTGCGCAATTACCAATTTGGCTTTCCAGCGAGTTTTGTCAACTATCGCTCCCGAACAACTTGAATATGAGATAGAAGCAGAAATAACACACGAGTTTATTAAAAATGGTTCATCGGGTCATGCTTATGCGCCAATAATTGCTTCGGGCGAAGACGCTTGTATTTTGCACTACATAAAAAATAATAAAAAGTGTAATAACGGCGAATTGTTGCTTATGGATTTTGGCGCAGAGTACGCAAACTATGCTGCCGATTGTACGCGCACAATTCCAATAAATGGAAAATTTACAAAACGCCAACGCCAATTGTATGATGCTGTTTTGCGTGTGTTTAAACAGTCTAAAAAAATGTTAATTCCTAACATAACTATTGCTGAATACAATAAAAAAGTAGATATATTGTGGGAGCAAGAGCATATTTCTTTGGGTTTATATACTCACGATGACCTGAAAAATCAAGACCCAACCAAACCGCTAGTCCGCAAGTATTATCCGCACGGAACTTCGCATTTCATGGGATTAGACGTACACGACATTGGGCATACGCACATTCCGCTTGAGGCTGGCATGGTATTAAGTTGTGAGCCAGGTATTTACATCCAAGAAGAATCCATTGGCATTCGGCTCGAAAACAACATTGTGGTTGGCACCGAGCCTTTAGATTTAATGGAAAATATTCCGATAGAACCAGCTGAAATTGAAGAACTTATGCGGAGATAAGTGAATTTCGAGTTATAAATTGCAATTGACTTATGCCTGATAATATTCAGGTTAAGAATTATTGCACTAAGTAATTTTTCATTACACTAAACAAAAAAGGCTGACGTATTTTACGTCAGCCTTTTTTGTTTTCTTTGTTTAGTGCTGTTTAAAAGTCGAGCAAATGTCTTTTTGCGGTATTTCGCCAACCAGCCTGAGACTCATAATCAACAACATATATCTTCAAATCGGCTTGCGATTCATATTTGACAAAGTACAATGTTTTATCTGCCTGCGATTCGTAATCTACAACATACCAAAGACCTGGCTCGTTGGCTTGTGATTCGTAATCGACATAATGAACCTTCAAATCGCATTGTGATTCATACTTGACAATGTATATTTTCAAATCTGCCTGAGACTCGTAGCTGACCTTGTAAACAGTCTGAGCATCAACAGTATCTGCGTACCAAACAAAAATGGAAATCATTAAAACACAAAAAATAGTTTTCATCTCAAAATTTTATACATACATATTAGAAGTCATAGCTTGTAGAATGTCTATGCAGACTTGGCTTTAGCAACCACCTTCGACAGATTTTTTTGCTTTTTTCTTAACCTTTGGCGGTGCTTTTTTTGTTGGTGGTGCTTGGGTTTTTCCGCCCGAAATTTGTCGCATAACCTTTGCGTAATCAAATTTTGGCTTTTCGTTTCTGTAACTCTCAACTTTTGGGGCATAATTATCAATAATATTCTTCTTGTAAAAGTTGTAGCCACCAAGTAAAATCTTATTGTTTTTATAACCTAATTGTGTCAAAACCATGAAAGGTCCGCAAGCACCGTTGTGATTGTTATAATACAAAATATTAATTTTACTGTCCGAGTCAATCACATCTTTGTATTCTTCTTCAAGAATATTACTTATCGGAATGTTGATTGCGCCATCAATGTGTCCTTTGAGAAACTCGTGTGGCGAGCGCAGGTCAATAAACTGATAATAAGACGAGTCGATAGAGTTATTAATTTCGAGCGCAGTTTGCGGACTCACAAAATACTCTTTCTTTTGAAGTACTTCCACCATTTCTTCTGGCGATAATTTGTATTTCAATGTTGGTACTTTCATCATCACAAACCCATAAATCACGAGAATTACAAACAATGTAAGCGCAATCGGTAGTTTATTTGATAGAGGCGAATAAAATTTTTCCATTATCACAAGATTTATTTATGTGTTTGTGTCAAAGGGAATTAGCAACCACCTTCGACTTGTTTCTTTTTCTTACTTTTTATTGGTTTTGTTGGAGTGTTTGTCTGTGTTGAACTTGTTTGTTGTCCTCCGCCAAAATAACTTCGCACACCATTTCTAAATTCATAATTCGCTTTTTCATCGTCAGATGCGTTGGGACTTAGGCTTTTAGGATTCATAAATATATCGAACCAATTATTCAGACCACCCTTCAAAACATAATTGTTTGTGTAGCCAAATCGTTGACACAAAACCCAAAACTGATTTGCATGAATTTCGCCGTTAGAGTATAAAACATTTGCCGAAACATCTGGATTTAAGTATGCTTCCCACTCGTAATCGCCTGATTTTGTTTTGTTTAGAAGGTTATCTAATGGAATATTTATCGCACCCGGAAGAGAATATTTCGCGTATGCTTCTGGTGTTCGGACATCAATAATTTGGTATTTTATATCTTTGTCAATTATTGCTTGTGCAAGTTGCTCCGCCGTGATAAAACGAGAATCTCCAGTAAGTTTCAGAACCAATTTGTCTGGAGGCAACTCGTTTTTGTGTTTTTTATCTGGCAAAACGGCAACTAAAACTCCTAACGCAAACACAATCAACGAGATATAAATGTGTTTTGCTTTAATATGTTCATTAATTTTCATGTCTTATTAATTTTATGTTTGTAAATAGGAGTGAAAAAATCGACACTTTTAAAGTTGTTATTAACCTGAATATTAATATCTTAAACTTTACAATGATAGCTACAAATCGGCAACTATTCTCTCCTACGATGTGCGTATTTTTTTTCAAGGACAGCTGATACATAATAAATAATTAAAGCCATGACAATGAAAATGAACAAGAAAACACCAGCCTTCATTCCTAATGTATCGAATATTTTAATTTTTCCTAAAGAGCCAGATTTGTAAAATTCTTCTATTAATGGGAAAATCTCAGCAAAAAGAAATACGCCAACAACTGTTCCTCCAATATATGCCATCGCATCAATTTTGCCAATTGACGCAGCAACAAAACTTGTACCAGGACAAAAACCGCCAAGAATTATTCCTAACCCAATGAAAGCACCACCAACTATTGCTGACCAAAGGAAAGTTGGGTTAACAAAAACAAGTTCTGTATCTATCCAACCAATATAATTGAAGATGAATAAACCAACACTTGCAGTCAGTACGGCAGTCATAAAAACACGAAGTACAACCATGTCGTAGCCATAAAAAACTCCTGCAAGCCTACGCGAAGACGAAAAACCGCCCTGCTCTAAGGCTACTCCAAAGCCGATTCCGATAAAAAAAGCTATAATAAAATTCCATTCTGGAGAAATTAATCCCTGTATAATAAGTGGTCCCATAGTTTATGTGAGCTTTGTGTATTAACAATTAACAACGATTATTAAATTACTGTATTACTGAACATTATGCAACAATACTTAGAGTATTACTTCAGTGCTAAATCCAATTTTTTCGGAAGAAATAAGCAAACGCAAATGCCGAACCAAATTAAGTTATTGTATTACTGAGCATTATGTAACAATACTTAGAGTATTACTTCAGTGCTAAATCCAATTTTTTCCGAAAGAAATAAGCAAACGCAAATGCCGAACCAAATTAAGTTACTGTATTACTGAGCATTATGCAACAATACTTAGAGTATTACTTCAGTGCTAAATCCAATTTTTTCGGA
>JAOZMU010000218.1:0-1560 GCA_029934165.1 Bacteroidales bacterium | reverse complement strand
AGAAATAAGCAAACACAAATGCCGAACCAAATATGGAAAGAAAGGCAATAAAGCCAGCCGTCGATAGAACCGTCATTCCGCTGAGAGCTGCGCCACTTGCACACCCACGCCCAAGTGATGCACCTATACCAACAAAAATACCGCCTGCAAACGAAATCCACAATCGTTTTTTGCGTTTAACTGCCTTAGGTCGTTCCACGGTTAGTTTTAATCGTCCGGCAACTGCTCCCGAAATCATTCCTCCCACGATAACGCCAAGAATTTCAAAGACAAGCCAAGATTTCATCGGGTTACGACCATCTTTCGAGTATTTTTTGTAAAAATTGTTGTCTGCGGCATGTTCCGGCGCAACAGTCTTTACCACAGTTGTTATAGTGCTTTTGGCAGCTCCGCTCGCGCCTACACCACGCCCAGTAAAATAAAAAGACGCAAGAATTACCAAGCCGAGTAAAAACCCTGCTAAATACGGATTCATGTATTTTTTTGGTTGTTTCATTATGTTTGTTTTTATGCTTTAAACCCTTGAAATTAATACAAATAGCGCGTTATCTGCCCTGCTTCGACCATAATGAACCGAAAAGCAATGCCGCCAAGCAAAACCAAAATGGCAGGAATCATTACATTAATTTTATAACCTCTCAATTCCATTGTTTCAAGAACGGCTGGCGTTATCAGCCCCAAAACAACAACAAATAACCAAAAAGCAGTTGTAAACTCGCCGCCGAGAAAAAGTTGCGCTGCATCTATTTGCACTTGCGAGCTTGCCATGAAACCCATAAATAAATGAATAATAAAAAATAACTCAACAGCAATTAATAGTATATCAATCTGGCTGAATAGTTTTTTCTCGGCGTGATTTTTCGACATAAGCAAAATACAGGCAGCTCCGGTCGATAGTCCCGAAACAAGAAACAGTGGACCCAGCAGGGAGGTATTCCAAAGTGGGCGTGCATTGAAAGCCGAAAGAAGGATTCCAGTGTAAACCCCTAATATAATGGCAAGTACCAAAAGACTCCACGCCAAAAGTGTTCGGTATTTTATGGATAAAACTTCAATTTTATCAACAATCGCATATTTCCACGTCCATTCTGGTTTCCATTCCTTCACGAAAGACAAAACCCACATCATCGACAGTGGCATTATTGCTGTCAATGTCCACGCACCCCACGACATCGGCGATTCTATGCGGAAAGTTGTTAGCAATTGCCAGAAAAATATTTTATGTGTCAAATCGTAAACCAATGCAGCTAAACCAAGTGCTATTGCAATCGGGGCAATGATTGGCGCAATTTTGACGGCAGTTGCGTATTCGTCTTTTTTCCCTCTAATATAATAGAGTGCCGAAAAAAACAGCAAGCCAGCCGCCAGCCCACCCAAAAACAAATACAACGGGATAGGCCAATGCCAAATACTCAGCACAGGGTCAATGTTTGGCGTTGCTCGCCCACTGATTATAATTTCCTCGTTCATAATTTATTGCTTTTATTTTTTTACTCTTCTTTTTATTTTAGACTTTGGACAAAAAAAATCAATTCACATCGAAAAGAAATATTCTTATAG
>JAOZMU010000217.1 GCA_029934165.1 Bacteroidales bacterium | reverse complement strand
ATTATTTGGTTTACTCAAATATACAAAATTTGTCCAACTTTAGACGGGTAGCCGGAATTTTAATGGTTTACTTTATTAAATTCATTTTACTTAATAATAAAATATAAAAATCACTATATCATGCGAATACAACGTATTGCACCAGAATTGCTGGCGACCACTTCTGATGATGTCGATTTGTCGCTAATAGAGCCAATTATAAAAGAATTTAAGTCTAAAAAAGGAAGCTTAATACCTATGCTTCAGAGTGTTCAGAGTTTATATGGCTATATTTCTCGGTCTGCATTCGAGAAAATGGAACATGAAACAAATTATTCTTTGAGCGAAATGTATGGCGTAGCAACATTTTATGCACAATTTAGACTACAACCTGTTGGTAAACACATTGTTAAGGTGTGTCACGGAACAGCTTGTCATGTGCAAAATGTATCTGCTATTTCCGAAACATTGGCAGACGAGCTTAAAATAAAAGATGGCGAAACAACTGAAGATGGGCTATTTACGTTAGAATCCGTTGCCTGTCTTGGGTGTTGCTCGCTCGCACCCGTCATGATGATTGGCGATGACACTTTTGGCAAGCTAACAAGAAAAAGTGCTGTCCGGGTTGTTCGCAACATAAAAAGAGCGGAAAAAGCTAAATAAGCAGACTTTCGCAAATTTTTAGATTTATTAAATAGTGAACTTAATTCATTAATTAACAAAAACTTAACAATGCGATTGTATTGATAATTTTTGTTAGAGCATTTATCAAGCTATGAATCAAATTAAAATAATCGTCGGGCTCGGAAGTTGTGGCATCGCAGCAGGCGCAAACAAGGTTTATAAAAAATTCCAGACACTGCAAACTGTCGGAAATATTTCTTTCGATTTGGATAAAACAAGTTGTATCGGAATGTGCTACCGTGAGCCTTTGGTAGAAGTTATAAGTAACGGTAAATCATATCTTTACGGCGAAATAGATGACACAAAAGCCGAAGAAATACTTCGCCATCATAACGATTTTGGAGAGGCAAAAAAAGAATATGTTGTCCGTGCCGAAGAGTTTGAAACAAAAGACGATACATATTGGAATGGGCAAGTAAAAATTGCACTTCGCAATTGTGGCTACATAAACCCAGAACGTATTGAAGAATACGAACAAAGAAATGGCTATAAGGCGATAACAAAAATCTCTAATTCTAAACTATCGCAAGAAGACGTAATTCAAACAATTATGGATTCGGGGCTTCGTGGTCGTGGTGGTGCTGGTTTCTCAACTGGTATGAAGTGGAAATTTGCCAAAGGTTATAAGTCTGATACTAAGTATATTATCTGTAATGCCGATGAAGGCGACCCTGGAGCATTCATGGATAGGTCGTTGTTGGAAGGCGACCCACATGCCGTAATTGAGGGAATGATAATTGCCGGCTATGCAATTGGCGCAACATCGGGAGTAATTTATTGTCGTGCCGAGTATCCGCTTGCTATTCAACGGCTTAACATAGCATTGCAACAAGCACGAACGAAAGGATTTTTAGGAAAAAATTGCTGTGCGATAGAGGGTTTTAATTTCGACGTTTATGTAAAAGAAGGAGCAGGAGCTTTTGTCTGTGGCGAAGAAACTGCACTGATTGCTTCAATCGAAGGAAAACGCGGAATGCCACGAAAACGCCCACCATTTCCTGCCGAATCGGGTCTTTGGGATAAACCAACAAACATAAATAACGTTGAAACATACGCAAATGTACCATGGATTATTGCAAACGGAGCGGCGGAATATTCCAAATATGGAACAGAAAAAAGCAAAGGTACGAAGGTTTTTGCGCTTACAGGAAAAATTGAGCGTGGCGGTTTAGTTGAAGTGCCGATGGGTATTTCTATTAACGATGTGATTTTCAAACTTGGCGGCGGCATTCAAGACAACAAAAAATTCAAGGCAGTCCAACTCGGCGGTCCATCTGGCGGTTGTATTCCTGCATCGTTGGGGCATACGCTGGTCGATTACGACTCCCTGAATGCAACAGGAGCAATCATGGGGTCTGGTGGCATGGTTGTCATGGACGAGACAACTTGTATGGTCGATATGGCGCGGTTTTTCCTCGATTTCACACAAAAAGAATCTTGCGGGAAATGCACTTTTTGCCGAATTGGGACAAAAAGAATGCTTGAAATACTTACGCGAATTAGCGAAGGAGAAGGACAAGAGGGCGACCTTGAAAGATTAGAAGAACTTTCATATCAAATCATGGATAGTTCGCTTTGCGGACTTGGACAAACTGCTCCAAACCCAGTATTGACAGCAATAAAATACTTCCGTAGTGAATATGAGGCTCACATAAAAGACAAAAAATGTCCTGCCTTGAAATGCACTAAACTACTGACATACACGATAGTAGCCGATAAATGTACAGGTTGCACTATTTGTAAAAAAGCGTGTCCGACAGATGCGATTGCTGGCGACAGAAAAAAACCACACATCATCGACCATGAAAAATGTATTCAGTGCGGAGCTTGTTACTCTAAGTGTAATTTTGCAGCGATAGTTTTATCGTAAAAACACGAGGTCTTAAATTAATTAGTAAAAATAAGTAAAAATCCTATTGATATGATTACAATCACCATCAACGGAAATAAATATAAGGGCAACGCAGGCGAAACTATTTACGAAGTAGCTGCCCAAAACGGAATCGAAATTCCAACGCTATGCCATGACCCCCGATTAGAGCCATATTCATCTTGTTTTGTGTGTGTTGTAGAGATTGAAGGAAGCGGAAGATTGCAGCCATCATGCTCGACACGCATTGCTGATGGAATGAGTATATCGACAGATAATGAGAGAGTTACAAAGGCACGAAAGACAGCACTCGATTTGCTGCTCAGTAATCATTATGCCGATTGCGCTGCGCCTTGCAAAGAAACTTGTCCTGCTGGAGTTGATGTACAGGGGTACATTTCGCTCATTGAGAAGCAAAAATATAGCGATGCAATTGGGCTTATAAAAGAGGTAAATCCGCTACCCGCAATTTGTGGGCGCGTTTGTGTTCGCCCTTGCGAAGTTGCCTGCCGTCGGAATTTGCTTGATGAAGGAGCAGGCGTAGGAATTGATTATATGAAAAGATTTGCTGCCGACCAAGATTTATTGTTTCAAGACTCTCATTATCAGCCCGAAATATTAGCATCAACGGGAAAGAAAGTTGCTGTTATAGGTGCTGGTCCGGGTGGTTTATCAACAGCGTGGTTTTTGCAACAAAAAGGACACCAAGTAGATATATATGAGGCTCATAGCGCACCCGGCGGAATGTTGCGATACGGGATTCCAGAATATCGGCTGCCAAATGAAATTATAGATAAAGAAGTAGAGCGAATTACTGATTTAGGTGTGAAGATTTTTTACGAGAAAAAACTTGGTAAAGATTTATCATACAGCGATTTACAAAAAGATTACGACTCAACAATACTTACAATCGGGTCGCAACGAGGAACATCTGTTGGTTGCGATGGCGATGATGCCGAAAATGTATATTCGGGCATTGATTTTCTTAGAAATATGCAAGTAACCGGCAAAAAAGCTGATTTCACAGGAAAAACCGTAGCAGTTGTCGGAGGCGGTAATACAGCAATGGATTGTTGCAGAACTGCAATGCGATGTGGTGCAGAAAAAATTTACGTAATTTATCGCAGAACAGAAAAGGAAATGCCTGCGAATCCTATTGAAATTCACGAATCGAAGCTGGAAGGCATTGAATATTTATTCTTAACAAACCCAGTTCGAGTGAATAAAGATGCTGATAACCAGATGACTTCGATGACAATTATTCGCATGGAGCTTGGCGAGCCGGATAAATCGGGACGACGACGACCAATACCTATCAAAGGCTCGGAGTTTGAACTGGAATTGGATTATGTTTTAGCTGCAATTGGTCAGAAAACAGTTGTCGATTTTATTGATGATATAAACACCAATGCCACTGAAGGACAGTTGGTTGTAAATCGTTGGGGCGACATAGACGCAAACCGACATACGCTACAAACTGGCATACCTTCTGTGTTTGCAGCAGGCGATGGAGTAACAGGACCAGCAACGCTTATCGAGGCGATAAAACAAGCGCAAGTTGCATCTTACAGTTGTCATCAATTTTTGAGTGGCGAAGAAGTTTGCGCTCCCAAAAAAGAATTTATCTCTAAAAAAGATAATTTCAAAGAGCAAACAAAAGAAGAATATGCTGGTAAGTATCTGAATTTCAGCCGTAAAGAAATGCCTACGCTACCTACCGATATGCGTGTAAATTTCGATGAGGTTGAACTTGGTTACGAAAACAAAAATATTGTTACTGCCGAAAGCCAACGCTGCCTGGAATGCGGTTGTACAGAATATTTTACCTGCGATTTGAAGAAGTATGCTACTGAGTATGAGGTTGAACAAAACAAATTTGAAGGACAATTTAACGAACATAAAGTCGATTTTTCGCACCCATTTATTGAGATAGACAATAATAAATGTATTCTTTGTGCGCGTTGCGTTCGGATTTGTCGCGATGTTGTTGGTGCAAGTGCCTTAGGATTAATAGATAGAGGTTTTGATACAGTTGTTGCCCCAGCAATGGGCAAATCATTGCAAGATACGAACTGCGAATCGTGTGGACTGTGCATTTCTGCTTGTCCAACTGGTGCGATGGTAGAAAATTTTGCGCACAAGCCCGGTCCCGTTAAATCAAAATCGCTAACTACAATTTCTCCGTTTGGGTCTATTGGCGAAAAGATTCAGATAAATCACTCCAACGGATTTATAATGAACGTAGAAGGTGTTCGAGGACTTATAAACTCAAGTCAAAATATTAGCCGTCAATCTAAATTTGGCTACCGAATTTATAACGAGACAAAGAGAATTACAAAACCATTACGTAAAATTAATGGAGAATTTGTCGAAATTACGTTCCAAGAAGCATATCAGGTAATTAAGGATAAAATAACATCTGTTGATGCTACTAAAAATGCGTTTTTTGCTGGCGGACGACTCACAAATGAAGAAATATTTTTGGTTCAAAAACTGGCACGAGCCGGAGCAAAAACAAATAATATAAGTAGTTTTCAATATATGGGGCGTGGCAAAGGTTATGACAGAAATTCTGTTGCCAATGTTCCTTTCAATCAGTTAGATAACGCTTCAAAGATTTATTTGTTTGGCACCGAACTTTATAAAAACTACGGAGTTTTGAGTTATGCGGCACATTCTGCCAAATCGCATAAAGGTGCTAAGATTGAGTTGGTTACAGATAATTTGAATGTAGCACAGCATAAATACGATGATTTGACACATATAAAATCATACTATCATTTTATTCGTGCTACAAATCATTATATTGTTGCTAATAAAATACATAATAAATTATACATAAATCATAATTGCGAGGATTTTGAAGAATACAAAGTTGAATTGATGGCCGAAGATTACAACGATTTATTAGAAAAATCTGGCGTTTGCTGCTCTGGGACAATAATTGATTTTGCCACAGAGTTTAATAAAGAACCAAATGCTGTCGTTGTTTTTGCAGAAAAAGACCACTCTACAAATACTTGTAATGAGCTGTTTAACTTAGCTTTAATGACAGGAAAACTTGGCAAAACAGCGCAAGGATTGATTTCTGTTAAAGAAAGTGCAAACTCTCAAGGCTTGTTCGATATGGGAGCTGGCGAAAAACGTTGTATCGGAGGTGTCGAAATTATTGACGACGAAATGCGCGAGAAATTGAGGAAAATTTGGAATATCTCAGAAGTGCCTGCCGTTTTAAATTCTTGTATGAATAAATTATTCATAGATAAACAGTTCGAGAATTTATTCATTTTTGGCGAAGACCCAATTGGCTGTGCCATTGATAAAGAGTTGATTACCGATGTGCTGGGAAGTTCAAAATTTATTGCTGTGCAAGAATATTTTATGAGCGAAACCGCCAAAATGGCTGATTTGATTCTTCCGGCAACGTTTAATTTTGAAACAGGTGGCAGTTTCACAAATACGCAACGAATGATACAAACTTTTGAGGCTGCACCCGATTTTCCGCAAAAGGTTGAAAAGGCAGGTTATAAACAAGTACTCGAAATTCTTGCTTCGTTTGGTTTGAATGGGCTTGAGACGCTGGAAGATGTTAGAAGTGAGGCGTTTACCTTGTTGCCAGCTAATGCTGATGAAACCCGAAAACGATTTATTTCTACTGGAATCGACAACGCAAACCGAATGTTTGAATATGGTTGCGATGGCTGGTTTAAACATTTTGAAGATACGTTTGATAACGCATTTTATTAACCTAAGTTGTTAATTCACAGCTTAAACGTTTCATAAAAAATAGGT
>JAOZMU010000216.1 GCA_029934165.1 Bacteroidales bacterium | reverse complement strand
CCTTGCAATGTGTTAAATATCAGGATATAAAGGCGAAGTCAGAAACTTGAGTAATAAATGTGTTAATTTTTGCAAGATAATTGTTAATTCTTTTGACATTTTTGCAACGAAAATACAATTTTCTTTTTAAAATATTATTGATTATTATGCTGAATATCAAATATTTGAAGATACTGAGCAAAATATACTTGGTTACGTCTGAAAGTATTTTTATATTTTAATATAAGCAATTTGATAATCAGCCTTTTTAATTAGTAATGGAAAATTAATAATTAATAATTTTGCTTACGCCTGATTTAATTTTAGTTAGGAATTTTAATGGCTTACTTTATTAAATTCATTTTACTTACTTATTTTTCCTGCAAAATTTATTTGTTTTTATACTCAGAAACAGTGTAGCCGGTAATTTTTTTAAATTGTCCCGATAGGTGTTGGACACTGCTATAATCCATCATGTATGCAATTTCCGACAACGAAAATTCGTTTGTTAAAACCAACTCCTTTGTACGGTCGATTTTTTGGTTGATAATATATCGTTCTAAAGTAATTGGCTCGTTGCGCGAAAAAATTCTTGATATTTTATCATAACTCATGTTTAATTTCTCGACTAAATACTCGGATTTACGCGTAACCGAATCTACATTATTCAAGTGATGAATTAGCTCAATTATGGCTAGTTTTGTGTTATCAACAATTTGTTCTTCTTGGCTTTCTATCAGCGACATACCGAGAGCAAAAAGAGTAGAAACAATTATTTTGGTGGAAACAACAGATGGATTATCTTCAATTATTACGATACCTTGTTCAATATGAATGATGTTAATACTCATTTCTTTGAACCGTATTTTAACTAAGTGAATGCAGCAATTACAGTGCATGTTTTTTATGCGTAACTTTTTTGTTTTCATCGGCTTATTTTTTAGTTATGCCATCAAAATCTGTATTATTAAGTACTATTACAAAAGTTCTTCCGTTTTTTATTAACGTAAATTGCTGGTTCACAGATTAAACGTTTCGTAAAAAATAGGTCTTAGACATTAATTCGTAATTACTAATTCGTGTGTGTCAATATTTGATAAAGCGGCGAAATAGTTTTTGCGGATAAAAGCAAACTGAAATTAATAGGTATAAATAATTTAACAATACATAATTGCCTAATAAATATTTTCTGTAGAAGAATATATAGCAATAGTA
Source organism: Bacteroidales bacterium (assembly GCA_029934165.1). Lineage (GTDB taxonomy): Bacteria > Bacteroidota > Bacteroidia > Bacteroidales > JAOZMU01 > JAOZMU01. The sequence continues at coordinate 5,144 of JAOZMU010000216.1, read as the reverse complement.
ATTAATTATTTTCAGCTTATTTGTTTTTGTTTTAAAAATTTTATCTCGCAATGCAAATGTTGTCTTAATGGTTTTGAATTTAATATTACTAGATGCACTATTCTTATGTATTCGCATGAATAATAGTGGTTTAGCTATGTTTGCAAAACGTTTTTCATCGGCTGCCATACGCGCAAAAATATCGTAATCTTCGGCAGGAACATTATCTTGAATATAGGCATATTCCGTCATTATATTGCGGCGAATTACGGCAGTTGGGTGTTGCAATCCGTGTTCTCCAAAGCGGAAAGTTTGCACGATTTCTTCATTTTTCAGCGGGAAATTTGAGGTGTTAAGTAGCCGTTCCTTTTCGGATAAAAAATAATGAACATTGCTTCCGACAATGTCTATATCATGGTGATTATCAAGGTATTCTATTTGTAGCTCTATTCTTTCTCGGACAAAAATATCATCTGGGTCTGCTCGCATAATATATTTTGAAGTTGCGGCTGCTATGCCAGCATTTAGGGCTTCGGCAAAGCCTCTATTCTTCTCAAACAGAATAACATAAAGGAAAGAAACTTCCTCGAAGGTTGCAAGGATTTGGCGCGACTTGTCCGTAGAGCCATCATCAACAATGATTAGCTGTTTTGGGTGGACGGTGGAATTTATTATACTTAAAATAAACTCGCTAAGATACGCAGCATTGTTGTAATTCGCTGCAACAATAGACACATCACAGATTGTCATAAAGCTAGGTTTTAGCTTACAAATATAATGTTTTTGTTGGTTTGTAGGAAATTGGTATATTGCAAAAATTGAAGCATCTTTAAGTCGTAGTAATTCAAATGGTTGCTATGTTTTTTGCGACAAGTTAAAACTTAAATAATAATTGAATGGCTTTAAATCATACATTTCATATCCCTGTTTTGGGAATTGGATTTACAGTAGATACACCTGTAAAAGTTGCGCATTACGGCATTTCATCGGTTATTTCGCTGGTCGATGATTTGTTGATTGAAAGAATGCGAGAGTATCATTGTCAAAATAGCAATATTCCCTTCAAGGCAATAACTGACGAGGTTGATAATTACAGAGAAAAGCGAATTACGGAATATCTTAATTTACTCGACAAAATTGTTAAATCGAAGTTCGAGAATCTCAGAAAAGGCATTTCTGAAAAAGGTAGCGAATTTGAGAAATTTATCGAACTGTTGCCAGATTTTTCTTCGATAAAAAAGAACCTGACCGAATTAATGCAGGGCGAGTCTGGCGTTAAAAAGGCTTGGAGTTGGTTCAAAAATAATTTTGCACCGGGAAGCATTGATATTAACATAATGACCAAGCTCGACAGAGACAATTTTAACGATGACGGAATGTTGCCTGTTGAATTTAACGATGCACATGCAGCTCTCAAAGGCTTTGCTATGAGTAACTTAGATTCGTCTGTTGTTTTGTCTGCCGGGCTAAATCCTCGGTTGTATAGTTACTTTGAAAATTTTTCGGATTTTTTTCCGGATACAAGTTTTAACCTCAAAAAGAGAATTGTCCTGAAGGTTAGCGATTATCGTTCGGCGTTGATTCAGGGAAAATTTCTGGCAAAAAAAGGGTTGTGGATTTCCGAATATCGTATCGAATCTGGTTTAAACTGTGGTGGACATGCTTTTGGAAGCGATGGATACCTGTTAGGACCTGTGTTAGAAGAGTTTAAGCAAAAAAAGCAACAACTCGCCGAAACGCTTCATGAGATTTATGAAAATGCGTTGAAAAAGAAGGAGATTAATTGCCCGCAAGCACCGCTTCCAATCAAAATAACTGCTCAAGGTGGTGTCGGTACGGCAGAAGAGCATGAATTTTTACTTGAGCATTTTGACTTAGATTCCGTTGGTTGGGGAACGCCATTTCTTTTTGCGCCAGATGTAACAAATGTCGATGCGGCTACTTTAGAATTGTTGAAAAAAGCTCGTGAGAAAGACCTATTTCTAACCGAAATTTCTCCGCTCGGTGTTCCTTTCAATAGCCTGAGAGGCAATAGTATGGAAGAGCTAAGGAAAACAAAAATCAAGGAAGGAAACCCTGGAAGTGTTTGTATTCGCGGATATGGAGCATTAAATCGGGAATTTACGGAAAGACCTATTTGCACTGCTTCGCGTCAGTATCAAAAGCTGAAAATCAAGGACTTGGAAAACCAAAAACTTCCTGCCGATGTGTTTAAAGCCGAGTTTGATAAAGTTGTAGTAAAATCGTGTATTTGCGTAGGGCTGGGAACAGCTGCACTGCTTGCCACCGAACTAGATGACAGGGCAAAAGAGCATGGAATTTCAATCTGCCCTGGACCAAACGCAGCATTTTTCTCGGAAACTGTTTCGCTCAAAAAAATGACTGACCATATCTACGGGCGTGCAAATTATATTTCGCGAACCGACAGACCTAATATGTTTATTCAGGAATTGAAAATGTACATTGATTTGTTTCGCAGAAAGTTGAAAGAAGCTACCGTTGGCACTGCAAATAAAAAGCAACAAGTTCGTTTAAAGACTTTTAAGAAAAACCTTTCGCATGGTATTGAATATTATAGCAATTGTTTTTCCAACATAAAAAATCGGTTTACAGATACGAAAGATAAAATCCTTGCTGATTTAGAGGCAATAAAAAAGGAGTTAAATCAAATAAAAATTTAAGTGTCCTGCACTTTTTAATATTGAGACAACGAAGTTACTATTTAATTAAAAATCAGCAACTTACGTTAATAAAAAGTGGAAGAATTTTTTTATGAGTATTTACTCGTTACTTTGCATAAAAATAAAAAATCCGGTATTTCAACCGGATTTTTTATTTTTTATAACGAAGTTATTAATTTTGTGAATAGCATTGTCATTTTTGGCTCGGTATCGCCCGCCACGTTTTGCACCTCATCGTGTGTAGTTTCTTCTTCGGGGACTTCGGCTTCTGTGCTAATATTCGTAATTATCGACATTCCAAAGCATTTTATACCCATGTGATGTGCCACAATTACTTCCGGAACAGTGGACATTCCTGTCGCATCTGCGCCATACATTCGGAACATTTTGTATTCGGCTGGCGTTTCAAGTGTCGGTCCTGTGCTGCCAATATAAACGCCATTCTGTAAATTAATATCGTTTTCTTCGGCAATTTTTTCCACCGATGCAATCATTTCAGGATTATAGGTTTTGCTCATATCTGGAAAACGAGGACCTAATTCATCGTAGTTTCTGCCTATCAACGGGTTACGGGGGAAGAAGTTGATGTGGTCTCGAATAATCATCAAGTCGCCAACGCGAAAATTCAAATTCAATCCGCCAGCAGCATTAGAAACCAGCAAATGTTTTATTCCTAAAAACTTGAAAACACGAACCGGAAAAGTTACGGTTTCCATTGGATAGCCTTCGTAAAAATGAAAGCGTCCTTTCATTGCGACCACTTTTTTTCCGCCCAAATCGCCAAGAATTAGTTTGCCGTCGTGTCCTTCGACTGTTGAAGCTGGGAAATTTGGTATGTCTTTATATTCCAGTGCAATAGGATTTTCAATTTTGTCTGCAAGTCCGCCCAAGCCACTGCCAAGAATTATACCCACTTCTGGGTTAAATCCAGCCTTTTGCACTATAAAATCTGCTGTGTTTTTAAATTTTTCAATCATAATATACTAATTAAAAATTAAGAACTAAGAATTGGCTATCGCTTAAAAATAAGAATTTATGCAATCAGAAAAATAAAATATTTAACCTAATTTAGTATAAGTAAGTAATGGAAAATTAATAATTAATAATTAATTATTTTGCTTACGCCTGATTTAGTTTTAGTTAGGAATTTTTTTGGATTAGTTTATTTTTAATCTTTCACTTATTAGTATTTTCCACTAACTAAAGTTAGTGGTTGGGCTATAAGTAATGGAAAATTAATAATTTTGCTTACGCCTGATTTAGTTTTAGTTAGGAATTTTAATGGCTTACTTTATTAAATTCATTTTACTAAGTTTAAAAATATTTATAATTTAATTTAATGCACGTTAGTAATTACTAATTATTTTAATCCTTAATTTCCTTTGATGCCAAAATAATTGTATTTATGTAAGTAAATTTTGTGTATTTATTCTGTTGTAAATTTTGTGTATTCGCGCACTTCGACTAATTCAACATCAAAAATTATTGTCGTAAATGGTGGAATAATTTCGCCGTATCCATGTTGCCCATAAGCCAAAGAAGACGGGATAATAAGTTGCGCCTTACCGCCCTCGGACATTCGTGTAATTCCTTCCTCTAATCCGGGAATAACATCTTTCGAGCCTAAACGAAACTCGAATAATTCGTCTCGTTCAATTGATGAGTCAAAAACATCGCCATTAATAAAACTGCCGGTATAATGAATGAAAACCAAATCTCCATACATAGCTTTATTTCCCGTACCAGCCTTATTTTCAATAAAATATAATCCATTATTTTCTGGTTTTATCGCTATGTTGTTTGTTTTCACAAAAGCTTCAAGACGGTCAAACTCACGTTTTTTCCGTCTTTTTTCATTCGCTTTCCATTCGTCTTCTACGTCTTTTTTCTGCTGAATTTTAACCAAGCGAACATAAAAAGTTAAATTCGACCCCGGCTCAACGCCCTGTGGTATATGGGTTTTACGTGTGTGAGTATAGAATGAGTCTGCCGGTAAAACAAAAATGACGCTGTCGCCGGGGTGCATAATCGCAAATCCATCTTCGATGCTTCCGCCCTTATGCGACGAAGGTTTTAGCTCCATTTTGATAGCAACAGGAATATTTTTGGTGTCATATAAAACAGAATCTTTATTGTCTGCAATCTGCCATTGTACTGTTAAAACATCGCCAATTTTTGATACTGTGTTGTCTTTACTTCTTTCTATGTATCTGTATTTCAGCCCCGAGCCTGTGGTTTTAAATTTGGGTTTATTGTCGCAATTGGTTAGTAAAATAACCAGTAAAATGTATAAAACTTGTCTGACCATAATTTTGGAAAATAAATCGTAAATAAATAAGTGCGTAAATCTAAAGATTAGCCCGACAAGTTACAAATTTTTGATGTAAAAATGATTCCGAGCTTTTAAAATTACGAATTATAAATTGGCTTATAAGTATTCTTACAAAAGTTCTTACGCTTTTTATTAACCTAAGTTGTTAATTC
>JAOZMU010000215.1 GCA_029934165.1 Bacteroidales bacterium | reverse complement strand
TTTAACAGAGCTAAAAATAGCTAATTATTAACACCCCAGTCTTAGACCTTAGAAACTGGATAGCAATCATCTTTTGAAAAATCAAGAGAATATTGCGAAATTTTGAGAGCAAACCAAACATTGTGCTATTGATTATGAAAAAGTGTCGATTATTTTTGCACACCTACTTATAAGTATTTACTATGAAAACACCCCTCTCTTCGGAAACACAAACAAAGACTTCAATTATTACAAATCAGGACTTAAAGTTCATTCTTGAGACAATTCCGGAGGCAGCCTTTGTTTTTAATAATGAGGGAATTATCGTAAATACGAATAGCGAAATGTTGGCAATTTGTGGTTCGGAAATATTAGAAATTGTAACCAATTCTATTTCAAAGTTCTCTTTTAATTCTTTGTCTTTTGCCGATTTTTTGGATACGATAACAAAGAAGACGCACGTCAAAAATATTACTGCAACCTTTGAAAATGAAAATAAGTCATTTTTATCGTTTAATATTAGTGCTAAATCTATAAACGCTTGTAACGATAATTGCCTTTATATGGCTGTCGTAACATCTTGTTCTACAACCAACACTGGCAAAGAAAAACTGGATAACCACGATTATAAATCTATTTTTATAAATACACCATCAGGCGTTATTTATTTTGATATGAATGGCAAAATATTGCACATGAATCCCAGTGCAGCAAAAATCTTCGATACAACCACTACTGCCTTCATAAATAGAGTGTTCGATGAAGTATTTCCACAAGATTTTAGCGAAGAAATTTCGCAGATGTTTGGCATTGCTTTCGGACAGAAACACAAAGTAACTAAAATAATTAACACAAAAATAAGTGGCATACCGTATTTTTTTGAAAGTACAATAGTTCCCGCAGAAGAGAGCAACACTATTTGTGGTATTATTCTTATAATGAATGATATAACGGAGCAAATAGAGATTAAAAAGCAATTTGACTATGCGTTGACCCAAAAAAAAGAAAGCAACAAGAAACTACGTGCCGAGGCAGAACAAAACCAGTATTTGAACAATAAATTATTGGTTAGAAACAACAGTTTGTTAGAAAATCGGATTCAGAAAGACCTGTTACTCAATCATATATCTATGCAGGTTGTCTATGTCGATTTAGAGAGTAGGCTTCAATTTGTAAATCGGGCAGTTGCAGAATTTTTGGATAAACCAAACATCAAAGCCAAAGGAATGCACATTCGCGATTTGTATCCATCGGAATACATACCAAATATTGCGACAGACATTAGAAAGGTTAAAACAAATAATAAATCGTATGATAGAGGATTTAAGGTTAAAAGAAGCACGCAAAACGAACACGAGTATTTATACGTAAGGTATTCGCCAGTTGTTTCTGCCAACAATGAATTATACGGAGTATTAATATGTATAGATAATCACACCGAAGAGTTTAACTTACGAGAAGCACAGCGTGCCATAAACGAGCGAATGAAGCGAACTCAGTGTTTGGCAAAACTCGGAAGTTGGGAATGGGTAATAAGCAACAACAAAGTTTATTGGTCTGAAGAGTTATTCAATCTTCTTGAGCTGCCAAATACCTTTGAACCAATTGTATATAGCACTTTCATCGAGTGCGTGCATCGCGATGATAAAAAACAATTTATCGACCATGTTACAAAAATGTTTCATACGTCTGAACAGCAAAAATTTAAACACCGCGTATTATTACGCAATGGAAAGATAAAAATACTAGAAACAATGATAACCGTGGAGTCTGTTGGCGGGAGTCCATCTATTGTGCAGTGTGTTTCGAGGGATATTTCTGAGCAAGAATCTAATGAAATAAGGCTTAAAAAACGCGAAAAACAGTTAAACGAGGCTCAAGAAATTGCCCATATTGGCAGTTTTGATATTGACATTGAAAGTAGTAAGCATATATACTCAGACCAGATGTTCCGAATTTTTGATTACCACCCAGATTGTGGAAAAAAAATAGGATTCCTTTTCAGGAGTCATTCTCTTGATTATAAGCAAATAAGAGTTGAGATTATGGGCGTTTATAAAAATCCGCTTCTTACTTATTATGAATTTAATACCCAAATTCTTACAAAGAATAATGTTAAGAAAGTCGTAAAAATTCAACTAAAATGTCAGCGTAATGGAAAACAAATAAATAGATTTTCGGGCATAATTCACGACATCACAAAAAGTGATAGTCTTGAGAAAAAAGTGCGTAAGAACCTGATAACACAGAAATTAATATCAAAAGTATCTTTTAATTTATTAAACACTTCGGATTTAAACTCATCAATACAAGCACAAGCGAAAGATATTTTGGAATTTTTGGATGCCGAAAGTCTCAATATTTATTGTAATACGGCAGACCGTAAATTCTGCCAAAAACAGTATAGTTCAGATAAGAACAGCACCATTGAAAATGGATTGGATTACTCCCGTATTCCTTTGATATTAAATCACTTGAAGAAGGACGAAATTGTCGATTCAACAAAATTTGTACACGAAAAGAAGTATTACGAATATTTCAGAGATGATAAAATTGTGATAACTCCTTTTTTCAGAAACGAAGAGTTTATGGGAGTTGTTATGGTTAAATTTTTGGACTCTAAAAAGAAAATAAAGGAAGCAGATGAGGTTTTTATGCGTACATTTGCCACCATGTACGCAAGTGCTAGTACTCGTATTTCTGCGGAAAATAGTATAAAAAGAAACGAGAAAAAATTTCGTAGTTTGTTTGATTTTGCTAACGATATAATGCTGATTATTAGCCCATTAGGTGAACTACGAGATGCAAACCAAACAGCTTACAACTTGCTAGGATTTGACAAGGAATTACTCATTGGGAAAAATGTTTCGTTTTTTCAACCCAATAGTACAGAAAAAATTATTCGGAAGAAGATTGAAAAGGTGAAAGATGAAAAAATTTATACCCACGAAACAGTATATCGTAAAGTCGGTGGCGAGCAAATCAATATTGAAGAGCGGCTTCGTAGTATATTTTTTGAAGGAAAACCAGCAATATTATGTAATGCCAGAGATATTACGGAGCGCATTGAAATGGAGAAGAAAATTCTCAATACGATAATTGAAACCGAAGAAAATGAGCGACTTAGGTTTTCGGTAGATGTTCACGACGACATTGGACCAATGCTTTCGTTACAAAAAATATACACAAAAATTTTAGCTGATTCTAATGCCGAAAGGAAAGCCGATAATTTCAAGAAGGCAATCGAAAATCTTGATGAAACTATCCGAATTACAAAAAACATTGCATATAATTTAAGCCCACACATGTTAGAAAATTTTGGGCTAAAACACGCTATCGAATCTTTTTGCAGAAAACTGATGGTGTCGAACATAAACATTATTTTTGAGAGCAATTTAGACGAATTGAAGTTTGAAAATAAAGTCGAAATAACTATTTTCAGAATTATTAAAGAATTGATTAATAACACAATTAAGCATGCAAAAGCTTTAAATATTGCTGTTTCGCTTCATTATAAAAATGACGAAAAATTGTTGGAATTGATTTATACAGACGATGGAATAGGGTTCGATTTTGAAGAAAAAGTAGCAAAAGGAAAAGGAATTGGTCTATCGAATATTCTTGGACGAATAAAACCTTTGAACGGAAGTTACTCTGTACTATCGAAAAAAGGGGTAAAATTTGACATAGGAATAATTGTTCGACCGATAAAATCTAAATAAGGCAATTTACAATATAAGTACTTTTAGTAAAATGAATTTAATAAAGTAAGCCATTAAAATTCTTAACTAAAACTAAATCAGGTGTAAGCAAAATTATTAATTTTCCATTACTTACAAAAGTTCTTACGCTTTTTATTAACCTAAGTTGGTAATTCACAGCTTAAACGTTTCATAAAAAATAGGTCTTATACCTTATAATTAGTCTAACGGTTATTGGAAATTTCTGACGGACATTTTTTTCTGCAAAATCAATATTTTTTTCTTCAAAATCAATATTTTTCTCAATAGCACTAAAAAAATATTTTTTGTCGGTATTTCCCTATTGTGAGTCAAGTATAAAAAAAAATATTTTTCAAGCCCTGTGTTTAGAATTTTCTACTCTGTTGATAGCTAATGATATTTAATGTAAACTATTGTAACTTAACGAAATATTTATACTTAGTGCTATGCAAATCTGTGCCTGATGTTGACTGCTATTTATCCTCAAAAAAAGTAGTGATATAAAAATACCAATAAAATAACGCTTTTTTTCGCTAATTATTTGGTATTGTCAATTTTATGGCATATAATTGTGCTAGTTATTTAGAAAATATAACTTTGACTAAAAAATAGTAATTATGAAAAAAAGTACAGTAATAATTGTAGATGACCACACGCTATTTCGCGAAGGTATTAAGGCACTAATTGTAAACATGGGTGATATGTTTGAAGTTATTGGTGAAGCTCCTAATGGCGAAGTAGCACTCGAAATTATTCAGGAAAAAGACCCGGAAATTGTTTTGATGGACATCAGAATGCCGGAATTAAACGGTATCGAAGCAACAAAAAAAGTTGTTGAATTGTATCCTAAGACAAAAGTTATAGCATTATCTATGTTTGGAGATGCTCAATACTATCGCCAAATGGTTGATGCTGGTATCAAAGGTTTTGTTCTTAAAGAATCTAGTGGAGACGAACTTCAAAAAGCATTAGAATCCGTTTCAAAAGGAGACAGTTATTTTTCTCAAAAATTGTTGCGTAACATTATCGACAACTTCACACACGGTGAAAGTCAAATCGTTACAACAGCAGAAGGACGAAGTAAACTTTCAAAAAGAGAAATCGAAGTTCTTTCACATATTTCTCAAGGATTATCAAATTACGAAATTGCAAAAGAACTTTTCATTAGCCAACGTACCGTTGAGCGTCATCGTGCGAACCTTCTTACAAAAACAAATTCTAAAAATTCTATCAGCCTAATTATGTATGCTATTCGCAATAATTTAATTGATGTTTAAAAAATAATTTGTTTGAATAAAAAGGTGCAGGGAATTTACTTGCACCTTTTTTTAGTTTATTATCGTGTATTTATACCTAAATAAAAATTATAACCACAAGGATTATGTTCAAATTTAATAATTATTTATTGCTAAGTTTAGTTTTATTTACAATTGCTATAAGTTGTAATGCGCAAGAAAAAAAGGCGATAAAAATAGTTATTGACCCTGGACATGGCGGACTTGACCCCGGAGCAGTTGGAGCAATATCCTACGAAAAAGATTTAACTTTGGCTATTTCATTGAAATTGGGAAGTTATATTATTGATAATCTGGAAGATGTCGAAGTTTTTTATACCAGAAAAACAGATAAATTTGTCGAGTTATACAAAAGAGCCGAAATAGCAAATAACCTTAAAGCTGATTTATTTATATCAATACATGTTAATGCGAGCGTGAAAAGCAAATACTTTGGCACATCTACGTATGTAATGGGAATTGACAGGCTCGACCATAATTTTGAAGTTGCTAAAATCGAAAATTCCGTCATTCTAAAAGAAGAAAACTATAAAATAAATTACGATGGATTTGACCCTAATTCTGATGAATCTTACATAGTTTTTTCGCTTTTTCAAGACCGCTTTTTCGAGAGTAGTTTAGAGTTAGCATCAAAAGTTCAGCATCAATTTGTAAGAATAAACAGATTTGATTTTGGTGTAAAACAAGCTGCTTTGGTTGTTTTATGGAGTGCAACTATGCCAGCAATTCTTGTCGAAACCGGATTTATTACAAATAAAAAAGAGGAGCAATATTTAAACACAAAAGCGGGACAAGATTATATTGCCTCGGCAATTTTTCGAGCTATTGTCGATTATTTGAACTCGAAATCATCTGATAATGAAAATATTGTACCAAATAAACCGTTAGAAAATATTTTACCCGTTGATGCAGAAGAAAATGAAGAAATAGAAAAAACAAATGTTGATAAAAGTAAAAACAAATAAACAAATTTGCGCAAAACAGTGGTTTATACAATTCAAATATGTGCTTCTGGCATAAAAGCGATGTTCAGCTTAACAGTCTGCAATCTACTCATTCGGATAAAGACAAAAATCAATCTTTAGCAAATTGTTAATCAAAAAAAAGAAAAATTACCTCACAATATATATGATATTTTCAAATTGCATGTTGCAAACATCTGTAAATCAACACTTTGTAAATCAACACTTTGTAAATTTTACAAAAATTATTTAAACTATTGATTATTAGAGCAATATGTTTTTATACATTTTCAATGTCATACACATTGACATTGAAAAGAAATATTTATAAGGTCTTAGACCTATTTTTTATGAAACGTTTAAGCTGTGAATTAACAACTTA
>JAOZMU010000214.1:1997-6362 GCA_029934165.1 Bacteroidales bacterium | reverse complement strand
TAATAAGTTCAGTACTGTAAAATCGCCAAAGAAAACCAAGAAGTTTACCGTTGTGTTCAATTCGGCTACGGAAAATTTCTGTTGAATATTTTCGCTAACGTTAATAAGAAAGTAAAAAAACAGAGAAAATTTAAAAAACAACTAAATTACTAATAATCAACAACTAAACTTTTACGTTAGTTGGAATTAAAAAAACAAATAATGCAAAACAATATTAAGAAAAAATTAAAAATAAATGTTTGAACAAACTTTTAAAAATATAGATGACATATTGCACAAAGATGCAGGTTGCGGAAGTGAATTAGATTATGTAGAACAAACCTCTTGGGTGTTGTTTCTAAAATATTTGGACGATTTAGAAAAAGATAAACAAACCGAAGCCGAATTATCGGGGAAAACTTATGAGAATATAATTGCACTCGAATATCAATGGACAACTTGGGCAGCACCAAAATTAGATAATGGAAAAACTGACCACAACGCAATAACAGGAGACGACCTTTCTGATTTTGTAAACGGAAAATTGTTCCCGTATTTAAAAAAGTTCAAAGCAAATGCCGAAAGTGCGAATACTATTGAATACAAAATTGGCGAAATTTTTAGTGAGCTAAAAAACAGAATACAAAGCGGATATAATTTAAGAGAAGTTGTAAACCTAATTGACGAACTTCGTTTTAGAACTCATAAAGAAAAGCACGAAATGAGCCATTTATACGAAGGCAAGATTAAAAACATGGGTAACGCAGGGCGAAACGGAGGAGAATATTATACACCCCGTCCGCTAATAAAAACCATAGTAAAAGTAGTAAATCCTAAAATAGGCGATACAATTTACGACGGAGCAGTAGGTTCGGCAGGTTTCCTTGTGGAAGCGTTTAATTATTTGAACAAAAAAGGATTATCTACTTTCGACAGTGCAACTTTACAAAAAAACACTTTCTACGGCAAAGAAAAAAAATCGCTTGCCTATATTATAGGTATTATGAATATGATTTTGCACGGCGTGGAAGCCCCAAATATCATTCATACAAATACACTTGCCGAAAACTTGGCTGATATACAAGAAAAAGACCGATACAATGTAATTCTTGCAAATCCGCCTTTTGGTGGAAAAGAAAGAGCAGAAGTGCAACAAAATTTCCCAATAAAAACAGGAGAAACAGCAAGTTTATTCTTACAACATTTTATTAAAATACTTAAAGCAGGAGGAAAAGCAGGTGTTGTAATAAAAAATACTTTTTTGAGCAATACCGACAACGCTTCCGTTGCATTGCGTAAAGAACTTTTGAGAAGTTGCAATTTACATACAGTGTTGGACTTGCCCGGCGGAACTTTTACAGGTGCAGGAGTAAAAACAGTTGTTCTGTTTTTTGAAAAAGGTAGTGCAACTCAAAAAACGTGGTTTTACCAACTTAATTTAGACAGAAATCTTGGAAAAACTAATCCGCTAAACGAAAAAGATTTAGCCGAATTTGTTGAATTACAAAAAACACAAAAAGAAAGCGAAAACTCATGGACAATTAATATTAAGGATATTGACCAAAAAACATTAGATTTATCTGCTAAAAACCCAAACACACCCGAAGAAGCACCACTGCGAAAACCTTCTGAAATATTAAAAAATATGGAAGAACTTGACAAAGAAAGTGCAAAAATATTAACTAAAATAAATGAGTTGATATGAAAAAAGAAAACAGAAAGCAATTAGGCAAAAAAACCGAAAAAGTAGTTTTTCCTATACCTGAAAGTTTACTTAATATGCCGGCTTCTTATCCTAAATTTATAGCCGATTTAAAAGATAGAGTTGCCAAAGAACGCTTTAAAACAATACTTTCGGCTAATGCTTCTTTGATTATGATGTATTGGGATATTGGAACTTCAATATTAATACAACAAAAAAAAGAAGGTTGGGGAACAAAAGTTATAGACCGTATGTCTTATGATTTAAAACAAGAATTTCCGTCAATAAAAGGTTTTTCGCCAAGAAACCTAAAATATATGCGAAAATTTGCTGATACTTGGAAAGAATTTGAAATTGTGCAACGCACCGTTGCACAAATACCATGGCGTAGCAATATAGTTTTAATGGATAAAATTAAAACAACTGAATTAAGATTATGGTATGCCAACAAAACAATAGAATTAGGAATGGGAAGCGATATGTTGGTATTTCAAATTGAAAGTCAGTTGCACTTGCGTGAAGGAAATGCAAGCACTAATTTTAAAAAAGTATTACCTAAAATACAATCCGACTTGGCACAACAAGTTATAAAAGACCCGTATATTTTTGATTTTGTGGGTAACGATGCGCATTTAAGAGAATTAGACTTTGAAAAAAAACTGACAACACATATACAAAAATTTTTATTAGAACTGGGGCAAGGTTTTGCTTTTGTAGGACGGCAGGTGCATTTAGAACTTGGTAGTAAAGATTTTTATGTAGATTTATTATTCTATCATCTAAAATTAAGGTGCTATGTTGTGGTAGAACTCAAAACAGGAGAATTTAAACCCGAATTTATCGGCAAACTTAATATGTATATTAATGTGGTGAACGATGTTTTAAAACACCCCGACGACAAAAAAACAATAGGATTACTTCTTGTAAAAAATAAAAATAAATTGGTGGTAGAATACTCGCTTACAGGTTTTAAAAACCCTATTGGAGTATCTAACTGGGAAAACGAAATTGTAAAATCATTACCAAACGAATTTAAAGCAAATTTACCTACTATCGAAGAAATTGAAAAACAACTTAATAATGAAGATAATGGATAATGAAAAATTGAAAGTTGAAAATGCTCAATTGCCAAAAGGGTGGGAAATCAAAAAACTGGGAGAGGTTTGTGATTTTCAAAGAGGTCTAACTTATAGCAGAAAAAATGCGGTAGATTTTTCTGAAAATATAGTTCTACGTGCAACAAATATTGATTTAGAAAATAGTTGTCTTGATTTTTCAGAATTGAAGTATTTGGACAATAATTTTCAGATTAAAGAAAATAAAAAACTTGTAAAAGGAGGATTATTAATTTGTTTATCAAGTGGGAGTAAAAAACATTTAGGAAAAGTTGCATTGGTAGATGATGATTATAATTATGCTTTTGGTGGTTTTATAGGTCAAATTATTCCAAAGAAGGAAATTTATTCTAATTTTTTGTTTTATAATTTAATTTCAGACAAATACAAAACTTATATTTTAGAATTAACAGACGGAATTAATATTAATAATCTAAAATCAGTTGATTTAAAAGCATTTCAAATCCCACTCCCACCACTCCCCGAACAAACCCGCATAGTCTCAATTCTCGACAAAGCCTTTGTCGAAATTGCAAAAGCAAAAGCCAACGCCGAACAAAACCTTAAAAATGCAAAAGAACTTTTTGAAAGCTATTTGCAAAGAGTTTTTTTTAATGGAAAATTGAAAGTTGAAAATGGAAAATGGGTGGAGAAAACGTTAGGAGAAGTTTGTAAAATAATTGGAGGAGGAACACCATCAAAAAAGAACGAAAATTTTTATGATGGAGATATTTTATGGGCAACTGTTCGTGATATGAAGGTAGAAGTAATTAAAAATACGGAACATAAAATAACTTCTGATGCTGTAAAGAAAAGTTCTATTAACATTATCCCTAAAGGTAATGTAATTATTGCTACAAGAGTTGGATTAGGCAAAGTTTGTATAATTGAAAATGATACAGCAATAAATCAAGATTTAAAAGGTATTATTCCCTCTAATTCAAAACAATTATCCGTTGATTTTTTATTTAGATGGTTTAAAAGTATTTCTAATAGAATTATTGAAGAAGGAACAGGTGCAACAGTTCAAGGTGTTAAATTGACTTTTATTAATTCCTTAAAAATATTGTTACCACCAATCAAAGAACAACAACAAATAGTGAAAAAATTAGATAAACTTTCATCCGAAACAAAAAAATTAGAAAAAATTTACCAAGAAAAAATAAAAGATTTAGAAGAATTAAAAAAGAGTATTTTACAAAAAGCTTTCAATGGAGAATTGAAAATTGAAAATTGAAAATGAAAGAAAATATTATAGCGACAAAATCTTATGCTTTTGCTTTGCGAATTGTGAAACTGTATAAGTTTTTGACAAAAGAAAAAAAGAAATTTGTTTTATTTAAGCAAGTTTTACGTAGTGGCACAGCAATTGGTGCATTAGTTAAGGAGGTTGAACATGCTCAGTCAAAAAAAGATTTTATGAATAATTGAAAATGGAAAATTGAAAATTGAAAATGGAAAATGAAAATGAAAATGAAAGAAAATATTATAGCGACAAAATCTTATGCTTTTGTTTTGCGAATTGTGAAACTGTATAAGTTTTTGACAAAAGAAAAAAAGAAATTTGTT
>JAOZMU010000214.1:0-1897 GCA_029934165.1 Bacteroidales bacterium | reverse complement strand
GGAGGCTGAACATGCTCAGTCAAAAAAAGATTTTATGAATAATTGAAAATTGAAAGTTGAAAGTTGAAAATGGAAAATGAAAAGTGGAAAATGAAAAGTTGAAAATGAAAGAAAATATTATAGCGACAAAATCTTATGCTTTTGCTTTGCGAATTGTGAAACTGTATAAGTTTTTGACAAAAGAAAAAAAGAAATTTGTTTTATTTAAGCAAGTTTTACGTAGTGGCACAGCAATTGGTGCATTAGTTAAGGAGGCTGAACATGCTCAGTCAAAAAAAGATTTTATGAATAATTGAAAATTGAAAATTGAAAGTTGAAAATTAAAAAAAAGAAAAAGAAAAATGAAGGAAAATATTATAGCAAATAAATCTTATGCTTTTGCTTTGCGAATTGTGAAACTTTACAAATTCCTTGTTTCAGAACAAAAGGAGTTTGTTTTATCAAAACAGGTTTTACGAAGTGGAACGGCTGTTGGTGCATTGATAAAAGAAGCAGAACACGCACAATCTAAAAAAGATTTTATTAATAAAATGAACATTGCTCTAAAAGAAGCCAATGAAACAGAATATTGGTTAATGCTATTAAAAGATAGCGAATACATAACCGAACAGGCATACAAATCAATTCAGCCTGATAGTATTGAATTGGTTAAATTATTGGCAAGTATAGTAAAAACAAGTAAAATGAATAATTGAAAGTCGAAAATAAAGACAATTTTCAATTTTCAACTTTCAATTTTCAATTAAAAAAATATGAACGAATCCGAAACAAGAGCCGAATTAATAGACCCAAAATTAAAACAAAATGGTTGGGGCATTGTAGAAAATTCAAAAATTCTGCGAGAACGTAATGTATATAAAAACGCCGATGGCGTTAAAATTACAGAAGGCAAAATACAAGTGGGTGGTAAAAGAAAAAAGCCACTTATTGCCGATTATATTTTAGTTTACAAAGGAATAAAACTTGCTGTTGTAGAAGCAAAAAGCAAAGAATTGGCAGTTGGCGAAGGAGTAGCACAAGCAAAATTATATGCCGAAAAATTAAATTTAGATTACACATATTCTACAAACGGAAAAGAAATTTATCAAATTTGTATGAAAACAGGCGAGGAAAAACTCGTTGATAATTATCTTACACCCGATGAACTTTGGAACGTAGTTTACACCGACCAAAACAATTGGAGAGATAAATTTGCATCTATTCCCTTTGAAGATAAAAGCGGAACATGACAGTTGCGTTATTATCAAGAAATAGCAATAAAAAACACACTCGAAGCAGTTGCACAAAACAAAAACCGTATATTATTAACACTTGCCACAGGAACAGGAAAAACCGCAATTGCTTTTCAAATTGCATGGAAACTGTTTTATACTCGTTGGAATTTATCTGTAACAAATACGGGTACTGATTATGTTTCGAGAAGACCTCGAATATTATTTCTTGCCGACCGCAATATTCTTGCCGACCAAGCATTTAATTCATTTTCAGCCTTTCCTGATGATGCAATGGTAAGAATAAAACCAAAAGAAATTAAGAAAAAAGGCAAAGTGCCGACAAACGGCAGTATCTTTTTTACAATTTTTCAATCTTTTATGACTGAATCAGTTGAAAATGAAAAATTGAAAATTGAAAATGAACAACAAAAAAATAATTCTCAATTTTCAACTTTCAATTTTCAATTACTCCCCGAAGATTATTTTGATTTTATCATAATAGACGAATGCCACCGTGGCGGAGCAAATGACGAGGGAAATTGGAGAGGTATTTTAGATTATTTTTCACCTGCCGTCCAACTTGGACTTACGGCAACACCAAAACGAAAAGATAATGTTGATACTTACAAATATTTTGGTGAGCCTGTTTATATTTATTCACTAAAAGAAGGAATTAACGATGG
>JAOZMU010000213.1 GCA_029934165.1 Bacteroidales bacterium | reverse complement strand
TAGTTTTAGTTAGGAATTTTAATGGCTTACTTTATTAAATTCATTTTATCTAAGACCTATTTTTTATGAAACGTTTAAGCTGTGAATTAGCAACTTAGGTTAATAAAAAGCGTAAGAACTTTTGTAAGAGTACTTAGTAGCTAATTAAAATAACTCATCTTTATTTATTCTCTCAATAAATTCTTTTTTATTTCCTCGGCTTATCGGAATTTCGTTTCCATTAATAAAAATAGTATTTCCAATAATATTATCTATGGTTTGTATATTTACTATAAAGGATTTATGAACTTTGAAAAACAGATTTTCGGGTAAAATTTCGATAAACCGGCTTAACGAAAGAAGAGTGAGAATTTTGCGTTTTACGGTGCAAATACGGACATATTCGCGCATACCTTCAATGTATTGAATACTCGAAATGTTTAGTTTTATTATTTCTTTATTGGCTTTTACAAAAATACATTTCTTCTCTTCTTTTTGCTTCTCTTCTTCTTTTTTTGTAACAATTGGATTATGCTTTTTTATTCTTTCAAAAGCCTTTAATACGGCTTTATAAAATCGTGGAAATTCGACTGGTTTCAGCAGATAATCAACCACATCTAATTCATAGCCACTAAGCGCATATTCAGAATATGCGGTAATAAATATTGTTGCAGGTGTTTTTTTTGATAGTTTTATAAAATCAATACCGTTAAGTTCGGGCATATTAATATCAAGAAACAAAATATCTATCTCAGTATCAGACATAACCGCTTGACCTTCTAAAGCATTTTTGCAAGCACTAACAAGTTCAAGCTCTGGAATTTTGCTAATATAGGTAGTAATTAATTTGCGTGCTTGTGCTTCATCGTCAATTACTAAACAATTGTATTTCATAGTTATAGACTAATTGTTAGATTTACAATAAATTCTATTTCTTTTTTCTCAAAATGTAAATCATGCTTTTTGTTATAATGTATTTCCAATTGTTTTTTTGTATTCAAATGTCCAATTCCTTTGTTTTTATGCCGAGATTTGTCCGAAATTGAAATACTGTTCGAAACTTTGTAATGCAAAACACTGTTTTCAACAATACATTCCACCTGTATCCAAGCCTTTTCGTTGGTATCAATATCGCCGTGTTTAAAGCTGTTTTCGAGCAAAGTAAGCAAAATTAAGGGAGCAATTTTATGGTTAAGATTTATACCTTCGGCATAAAAATCAATATTTTTGTGGTCATCAAATCGTAATTGTTGCAATGCAATAAAATTTTTCAATAATTCGATTTCTTTATCCAAAAACACCTTGTTTTCGTTGCAATCATACAGCATATAGTGTAATATTTTTGAAAGTTTGGCAATCATCGGAGCTGCCTTCTTGTCGTTTGTGTATGCCAGCGAATAAACATTGTTCAAAACATTGAATAAAAAATGCGGATTTATCTGAATTTTCAGAAAATTTAGCTCTGCCTGAATCTTATCTTTTTCAATTTCTTTGTTCGTAAACCAAACAGAAATGCTTTTAAAAATGGCTGAAATTAAAATATAAAACAAAATGCCAATAATAATATGAATATATTGCCATTCATAATTCGTTTCGGATAAAATCCATTTTTTTTCAAAAACGACTGCAATAAGTATGTATAGTGCTGTAAAAGAAATAATTACACCAATATAAAATATGTGTTTTTTCCGTTCTAATAATTTAGAAAAGAAAAAATAGTTTAGATAAAAAGGTATTATTAATGAATAAAGCTCAATTATTATTACATATTTCAAATCGGAACCAACAAATTCTATATTTGTTTTATCTGCATAAGGCAGAAAGGTTAATATCCAAAAAACTGTATGCAGTAATATGATAATTGCTCTTTTGTTTTTCATAAGCACAGAGAGCTATTTGTTGGGAAATGAATAATGTCGATTATTTTGCTTTGCTTTGCTTTTTTTGAACAACATGAACTATCAGAACCACAAGGACATATAAGCTATTTCTTTAGAATTTCATATATTGGGTTATTTTGTTTAGCTTTATGATTGGAAGCCGATTATTTCATAATTATCATCTTTTTTGTTGGGCTTTTTTCTCCATTGATTAAAAAATAATAGGAATAAATCCCATTTTTAAAATCAGCAGAATTAAGTATTACAGAGTGGTTTCCTGTTGATAATTTAGAGTAGTTTATACTTTTTACTTTTTGTCCGAATATGTTAAAAATTTCTAATTTCACAGAAGAGTTTTTTGTTAAAAGAAACTTTATTTCTGTATATTTATCAAACGGATTTGGTGAATTTTGATAAAGCTTAAATTCGTTATTTATTGGCTCATTTATTCCACTTGTACTGCTTGCGGGTTGTTGCTGAGTAACGCAATGAACCATGCCGCCGTTTTCGTATAGGTTTCTTACATCTATACCAATCACTGTTCTATTTGGATAAAGTTCTTGAATTATTGCATTGGCAATCACATCATTAGGGTCATTATAGTTGGGGACAAGTATCACCGTGTTTGCAATATAATAGTTTGCATAAGAGCCTTTGTAGCCCAAATTGCTTCCGTAGGCAGTTGTTACATCGTTTTGAGTTAATGGAATGGTTATAAAATTATAGGCAACATTCTCAATATCAGTCGCATCGAATAGAATCTCAATGTCCGATTGTA
This sequence comes from Bacteroidales bacterium, assembly GCA_029934165.1. GTDB lineage: Bacteria > Bacteroidota > Bacteroidia > Bacteroidales > JAOZMU01 > JAOZMU01. The sequence continues at coordinate 3,727 of JAOZMU010000213.1, read as the reverse complement.
AAAGCCCCCAGTAGAGCAAATCTTCATTATTCATTGTAACAATTGTATTGCTGTTTGCAAATTTCATCACGCCATCAATGTGCATATCAGTTATTTCGGTGCCGTAAACACCATCAAGCCATAGAAATTTTGTAATTCCGAGATAGGTGGTTAAATATTGTTCAATTTCGGCTTCCGTCAAATCGGGATTTCGGCTTGAGTGAGTAATAGAACTGCGTGTAGCCATCATTGTTCCACGTCCATCAAGTTCTAACGCTCCACCCTCAAATACCATTGCGCTTAAATCAATTTTTTGCATTCCGAGTGCAATACTAACGCTTGTAGGAATTATATCACATTTGTCGTATGGTGCATCATTTCCCCAGCCATTGAAACCCCAGTCAAGTATAACCAGTTCATTTTCATTGTTTTCTACAAAAATAGGTCCGTTGTCTCTAACCCAAACATCATCAGTAGGAAAAATAAAAAAATCAATATCCGTTAGAGAAACACTTGCATCGTTTAGCAAGCCAATTATCCTGTTTTTTTCGGCTTCATTATAGGCAATTATATGAACTTTCTCACTTGCGATTAACGCAGAAGTCATATCTACCCATGTTTTGTCCAGGCTGTTTCTGTAAAACACACCATAAGTATAATGATGTGGCCATTGTAACCACGTTCCCTCATGCAGCTCCGTTTCTTCGGGCATTATGTATGTTTGAGCTTTTAATTCTGACAGGCATATTGTCATAACGATACTTAGTATTAATGTGTTTATTAAAATTCTCATGATTTTTTTAGTTTTAGTGTTTACACTTTTTAATATTGGGATAAAAATTTACGATTTGACTGAAAAACTGCAAAAAATGGTGTAGTTTAATTTGATATTTGCTCTAAGTAAAATGAATTTAATAAAGTAAGCCATTAAAATTCCTAACTAAAACTAAATCAGGCGTAAGCAAAATTATTAATTATTAATTTTCCATTACTTATACAAAGATACGAGATTTTTGTAAACTTTGGGATTGTTTTTTTACAGAATTTCGCAGAGAATTGTTTGTAATTTCTTTATTTACGGTGGATACAGACTGTAATACTAAACCACTTTCAAGTTGCATCAATTCAACATTTATAATTCACTGACCTTCATTAAAAAACCATAAATTTATTTGCAACATACCGAACACTTAACCCAAAGATACGAAAAATAGGCTACCAACGTAAGGTTGGACAATGATGATTATCAACGACTTTTCGTGGCAAGCGTGGACGCTTGCCGCATAGTCATTTATGCGTAAAGCGTCCACGCTTTACACGAATTTTTTTGTCCAACTTTATGTGGGTAGCCAGAAAATAAAAAAACTCCACCAATCCGGCAGAGTTTTTTATACTTTATTGAGCAATGTTTATTTACTATATGTACCTTCAAAACTACACATTGCTCCATGCATATTACAGTCTTTCTCTGTTATTTTTACCGAATTAGACGTAAACTCAAATTTTAGCTCACAATCCGCACTTTTATAATGACTAACACCATTTTTAACAAAAATGACACCTTCTAATTGACCAGTGCAGCCATCAAAAGTCCCAACTGATAGAGAGAAGCTATATTTGTCTTTAGAATTTTTTTGCAAAGAAAGAGTACTGCTTTGATAATCCCCATCTGTATAAGAATATTCACCTGCTACGTTAATTGATTTGGTTTTTTTATTGGCAGTAACAATTTTCATGTCAACTATTTTGAATTTTTCCCCAAACTTTTGCAAGTAAAATTTTTGTTTAAACGTGTTATTTCCATTAGCAGGATCTGCATAAAATACCTCAGCATATACAACCGATTTCCCATTTTCATTTGGATATTGCTTTATTTCTTTTAAATCAGTTGAAGTAATTCCACCAAATGAACTTTTTGAGCTAAATTTTTCTAAATTACCCCAACTACTTACTGCTTGCAAATCATAAGCGTCTTTATAATTCTGATTTCCTAATTCATTTATAAATAGCTTAACTGTACTTACCTCATCTTTAGGTTCAATTTTGCTCTCGCTAGATGTATTTGATTCAGAGACTGTTTCATCACTGTTTGATTTTGAGTTTTCACATGAAAACAACATTAGTGTAATGCTAAGAATAATTGCTAAATTTTTCATTTTTAATAATTTTTTAAAATAAAAGATAAATACTCATTTCAATGGTTCTGTTTTCTCAATCGAAACTACAGGCATCCTTTGCATGACGTAGGATTATTTGCTTTGTCTGTAAACACTAATCAAAAAGATTTCCTGTATAACAAACCCATTTTTTTACAAAAGTACGAAATTTTATTTTATTCTACGATTAGTATTACAAAAATCCCTACCACTTTATCACCGCAAGGGGGCTGCAATTCCACTACAATATCTATCAGGTCTTTCTGATTTTTCATCACTATGTCGATGTTTTTGTATGCGAAGGGAGCTTCGTCTAAATCTGTTTTAATTTTCGCCCGAAAGTGCTTTTGTCGCTATTTTGCATAACACCCTTATTTAGCTGGTATTTAGAGTGTTGTGGGATTTGTGTTATGCAGCATGTTTTTGAAAAATAGTCAACTTTGGCTAACAACTTACTATCAATTGTTTAATTGTTCGTAAAACATACTGAAAAATCTGCTGATTTGATTTGGCATACAAATTCATTTTTACAATGGTATGAATAAATACTTTATTTAATGGTGTTTATTTTTTATTAAAAGACGCTTTATGTTTTCAAAATTACATGTTATGCTATCATAATCATAAATAATATTAGGGAGTCCCATATTATATGCTTTTGAAATATTTTCATGATTGACTCCATAAACAATCTTCCTATCCAACAAATTATTGGCACTTAAAAACGACATGTGGTTTTCATCGACTTCGTAAATATAACTTGAATAATAATCGGGTTTAAATTTTTTCGGAATAATATAAAATAACCATTCCTTGCCCTTATTAAACCCCTCTAAAGCGACTTTAATCTCAGGGTTTTTTATTTTTAAATATGCCAAATATTTTATATCACTATCAGCAATAATAATCTTTTTACTATTATTATATTTTCCAATTATCGTAAGTAAGCTATCTGCAATTTGCTTAGAAAATTCTTTAATATCTAAATATGTTATTATTGAATCATTTATCTGTTCCAAATATTGTTCTAATGATAAAACCTTATTTTTTGTATCTATCCCTTTGTATTGTAAGTTTTTATTTTCAATTTCAGACCAATTAAGTTTTGCTATATCTTTATTGATATTTAATAACCGCCTTGAAGATTTATCATGAAATATAACTAACTTTCCATCTTTTGTACAACTAACATCGGTTTCTATAGCATTAAAACCAAATTTTACAGCCATATTGAAAGATTCAGTACTATTTTCAACATTGTATGCTGCAACTCCACGATGAGCAAATATCAGTACGTTTCCGTTATTAATAATTGTAGAATTTGAAGCACCAAAGCCACCACCCGTTATTATGATTGTTATTAGGGCTAATATCACTGTCCCTGTTATAATTAGAGTAATGTATTTTACTGTTTTTTTTATCATAATTAATAAATTCTGATTAAAGTCAATTTAAAATTTCGTGTGTTTTTACGCCTTACTTTTGCTATTTAAGGTCTAAGACCTATTTTTTATGATGCGTCTAAGCTGTGAATTAGCAACTTATGTTAATAAAAAGCGTAAGAACTTTTGTAAGTAATGGAAAATTAATAA
>JAOZMU010000212.1 GCA_029934165.1 Bacteroidales bacterium | reverse complement strand
AGTTGTTAATTCACAGCTTAAACGTTTCATAAAAAATAGGTCTAAGACCTTAGCATAATTTGGTCTTCGTTTTAGTGTAAAATTTTGTAAATCATTTCTTTGAGTAGCTGTCCATGAGTTGCAGAAACATTTCCAACACCTTTTGCCTTCAAATCGTACTCTCGCAAAATGGATATTATTTCGACAACTTTTTTCGCGCCGTAGTTTTTTGCCGTAATGCGATATTCATCAACAAAATACGGATTAATTTTCAATTCCGAGGCGACATTAAATTTATTAGATTTATCTTTTATGAAAAAATATGCAAGAATTTTGCTGAAATAATAATAAAGTCCTGATATTACGGCAGTTATGTTATGAACTTTAGGGTTCGAAGCAAAATAATTAATTATTCTATTTGTTTTAAGCGCATTTTTTTGACCTAAAGATTTCGTCAATTCAAAAGTATTATAATCCTTACTAATACCAATATTGTCTTCAATATGCTTAGGCGTAATTTTTCTTTCACCAGACGGAAGTGTCAGAATCAACTTCTCCAATTCGTTAGAAATTTTCGATAAATTATTTCCCAAAAACTCTGACAATAAGATACTTGCTGGCTGACTTATAGAAACAGATTGCTCCTTGAGGTAATCATCAATCCATGCAGGTATTTGATTGTCATACAGCTTTTTAGAATCGAAAACAGCTCCAATCTTATTAATGGATTTATACAACTTCCGGTTCTTAGGTAGCGATTTATACTTATAATTGATAACAAAAATCGTAGAGTCCAACGGTTTATTTGCGTATAAATACAGCTCCTCAATTTTTTGCAAATCCTGCGCTTCCTTCAAAACAACAACCTGATGGTTAGCCATCATCGGAAAACGACGAGCAAGCGTAATCAGGTTGTAAACATCGGAATCTTTACCATACGTAATTGTCTGATTAAAAGACTTTTCGCTCTCCGTTAAAATGTTTTCGACAATATAATTTGTTATCTTGTCGATGTAGTACGCTTCCTCGCCCTGTAAAAGATAAATTGGCTTATAAATCTTTTTTTCTAACTCGGACATTATTTGTTTATACGTCATTATACTATTTTTAAGAAAGTTTTCGTTAATAATACGTAGCCTATGAGTTAAATCGCAGGTGTTTAACCGAGCTTCCTTCGTTTCGCAACTCTGTCAATGAGTTTATCCCGATTGTCAAATGATTCTCTGCAAAAGTCTGAGTTACAGCCTTATCGCTCGACGAAGTTTTGATACCCTCGGCAATCATCGGTTGGTCGGACACCAAAAGTAAAGCACCTGTCGGAATTTCATTAACAAAACCAACCGTAAAAATCGTTGCAGTTTCCATATCAATAGCCATCGAGCGGGTCGAACGCAAATACTCCTTAAACTTATCATCATGCTCCCAAACACGACGGTTGGTAGTGTACACAGTTCCAGTCCAATAGTCTCTACCATAATCTCTTATAGACGACGAAACCGCTCTTTGCAAACTAAACGCCGGAAGCGCAGGCACCTCTGCTGGCAAGTAGTCATTAGACGTTCCATCACCACGAATCGCTGCGATTGGGACAATTAAATCTCCAAGAAAATTTTTTCGCTTCAATCCACCACATTTACCCAAAAAAAGTACGGCTTTGGGCGTAATAGCACTCAACAAATCCATCACAGTTGCTGCATTAGGACTACCCATACCAAAATTAATTATCGTAACACCCTCTGCCGTAGCAGTTTGCATCGGACTATCAACACCTCTTATCTCACAATCAAATTTCAAGGCAAACATATCTACGTAATTAGAAAAATTGGTCAGTAAAATGTACTTGCCAAAATCATCAAGCCCAGTCCCCGTATATCTTGGAAGCCAATTCGTTACAATATCTTTTTTCGTTCTCATAGTAACAATTTTTCGTTGAAATTTTAATCTATAGCAATTTAACCTATTTTTGCAAAACAACATCAACAAATAACGTTATGAATCTTCAAAAAATGCCAAACTTTCGTCCACGCTTAACAAAAAATCCCGGTGGAACGAAATTAATATTCGACAAAATTAGAAAAAAAAACGTTGTTGCAACACCAGAAGAGTGGGTAAGGCAAGCATTTATTCACTATCTAATTGAGTATAAGCATTTCCCGCCTGCCCTTATAGCCATCGAATACTCCATCGACATAAACGGAAACAACGCAAGATGCGACATCGTAATATTTACACGTGCCGGAAAAGCCGCCATGATAGTCGAATGCAAAGCCAACCATATCAACATCAACCAAACCATCTTCGACCAAATTGCTAACTACAATACCACGCTGAAAGCACCATTTTTAATAGTAACAAACGGCGTAAAACACTACTCCTGTAAATACGATAATAATACGTACCAATTTATTCCGAGCGTTCCAGATTACGAAACAATCTCAAAAATCACCTAAACCCTCAACACTCAATAATTATTTCCAAAAAGTAAAACTATTGCCACACAAATCCAAAATTCGCCTTTGCAATTCGCCAATAAAAATGTAATTTTGAACAACAAATAAGCACATAGTACAATTTCTTAGAAGTTATATCTCGTTTATACTCAAGCCAATAAGTGCCGATTGTTTTTATGCACATAAAAATATTGATTTGGGCAGCTTTCGGGCTTTCCGCTTGTAGTCGGCTTGTGGCTTGCGTTTTTGGCTAGTGTTGGCGTGGGCTTCCTTCGGTCGCCACCCCAACACAAGCCAAAAATCGCAAGCCACTTCGCCGAGCTACCGCTACAATCCCGGCTGCAAAACGCCGTTGTAGCAAGCAGTTTGACAAAACAAACAAATTTTTATGAAATGTCCTGTACTTTGTAAAACCAACAAAAATTATTTAAACATTTGATTATTAGAGTGATATGTTTTTATACATCGTAAATTTCATACACATTGTAAGTTAAATAATTTACTCTTCAAATTTCATAAAATTCTTAATTAATAAATCTGGTTCTAACCCATTATACAAAACTATGCCCATCTTCAATAGCCAATTAACTGACAAACAGAACGAATCTACTGACAATCTAACCGACGAAAATTACCAAGAAACAAATACCGACTCGTTCCACAAAAATATCTATCGCACAACCGACTCCCAAAACATAGCAGATACACGCAATCAAGACGGAGAACACGTAATACTATCTGAAGAACAATTCATAAAACTCCATTTTACCAACCTCCTAAAAGCAGCAAAACGCCTACAAAGTAAAAAAAGCCACGACTTGATTTTCAAAGCCTTTCAGTTTGCAAAACTCGCACACAAAGGCATGAAAAGAAAAAACAATGAGCTGTATGTACTTCATACCATTGCAGTTGCAAAAATAGTCGTTGAGTATTTCGACCTCGGCACACGCAGCATCGTTGCAGCCCTATTGCACCACGTTGTCGATTGCACCGATTACATGATAGACGACCTCGACAACGTATTCGACAAGAAGACAATGTACATAATCCATGGTCTGTCAAAAATTGACAACCTCCTAAGCGACGACAAACGAAAACAAGCCGAAAACATTAAACATCTGCTTATTACGATGTCTCAGGACATTCGCGTAATTTTAATAAAACTTGCTGATAGACTTCACAATATGCGAACCCTTGACGGACTTCCGTTGTCTATTCAAGTGGAAAGCGCACGCGAAACTCTCTATTTATACGCACCATTAGCTCATAGATTAGGATTATACTCAATAAAAACCGAACTCGAAGATTTAAGTTTTAAGTATTTAGAACCACGTACCTACGATGAAATTGTGCGTCTAATTAAGGACGATGAAAGAAAACGCTGGCACAATCTCAATAGAATTGCACTACCAATTATGCGTAAACTCGAAGATGCAGGCTATCAATACGAAATAAAAAGTAGGCTAAAATCAGTATATTCTATCTGGAAAAAAATGCAAACAAAAAATGTACCCTTCAACGAAGTTTACGATTTGCTTGCTATGCGCATTATTTTTGAGCCCAAAGATTATGATTACGAAGCCAAAGAATGCCACAAAATTATGGATTTTATGCAAAGTATAGAGCGTCCAATTTTCAATATTAAGGAAGATCGCATCAGGAACTGGGTAGATAAACCCAAATCTAATGGATACACAGCTTTGCACGCTACGTTTTTTGTGCTAAATAATTGGATAGAAGTACAGATTCGTTCTGCGCGAATGAACGAAATTGCCGAAAAAGGAATTGCAGCTCATTGGAAATACAAAAAAGCAGTCGAAAAATCGACACATAATGATTATATTGAAAAACAAAAGATACTTGAAAATACTGAAAATGAAGCCGATGAAACCCATGGCGAAATAAAATTGCTGTATTTTGATAGCTTCGTAGAAAAAGTGAGAAACGAACTGGAAGACACAGCCACATCAGATTCAGAATTTTTAGATAATTTCCGAATTAATTTCTTAACACCTGATATTTCAGCATTTACACCAAAAGGAAAGCTCATCGTAATGCCACAAGGAGCGACAATTATTGATTTTGCTTTTCAAATCCATACCGACCTCGGATATAAATGTATTGGCGCAAAAGTAAACCACCGATTAGTTCCTATATACCAAAAACTACAAAATGGCGATCAGGTAGAAATACTCACATCTGATAAACAAAAACCAACAAATAAATGGCTGGAAATAGCAGTAACGCCCAAAGCAAAAACTGCGCTAAAAAGCTATTTTGCAAAATTACGCCGCGAGTTAATCGAAAAAGGAGTGCACTTATTTGACAAGAAATTATGCGAAATTGCGCCTGAATTGCGCTCATCGGCATCGGTAATTCGTCAAATAATGCAGCATTTCGAAGAAACTCAAAAAGACGAGTTCTTTTTCAAAGTCGGACAAAAAAATATTCAGCTCCAAGACTTGGCTACCATACTTCAGCAAAAACCTGAAAGTAAGATGGTTAAGTACTGGCAAATAAGTCTTTCCGAAGAAGAAAAAACAGATTTATCCGACACTTCCGAAAAACATACCACCAACAGAACAGAACGAAATTTTATTTTAGCAAATTGCTGTAACCCAATACCTGGCGACAAAATTTTGGGTTACAAAAGCCCCGATGAGACGATAATGATTGTGCATCGAAGCGATTGCCAAACCGCCTTGCAGCTAAAAGAAAATAGCAATTTTATTTCGGAAATCGAGTGGCAAACTCAAAAGCGCAAATCTTTTTTGACAGCTCTTGAAATATCTGGAGTAGATTCGATTGGTGTGGTAAACGACATTACAACCCTGATATCGAGAGAGTTGAATGTAAATATGCGCTCAATCCATTTCGATAGTGTAGAGGAACGTTTTGATGGCTATATTTCGTTGTTCATACAAAACCTCAACGACCTGAACGCATTGATTCACAAGCTAAAACGTATTCATGGAATTAATAATGTTCAAAGAATTATGGTTAAGTAAAAATGCTTAATATTTTTATTATGGGTGTTTTCCGTATGCAGAAAAAAGCGGGTATTCTTTATCTTCTTTTTTTATTGTATGATAAATTTCCACACTAACATCAATAAAACCAGCCTTTTGCATCAGTTCCATAATGTCGTCAGAGCAAAAGCCCAGATGAAATATGCCTAAATTTGGAGGGTCATGAAAGGTACTATCTTCCGTAATCAAATCGCCAATAACAAGCTCACCTTCAGGTCGTAGAGCTTCAAAACATTTCTCGAAAAATTGTTGCGTATCTTTGATGTGGTGAAGCGTCATATTTGATACTATTAAATCAAATTCACCTTTGCCAACTATTTCTTTATCAATATCATGCTTTTTAATTTCGACATTGGCAAGATTATTTGCATCAATTTTTTGCTGCAATACTTTCAACATTTCTTCAGAATTGTCAAAACCAAATATTCTTGATACGTAAGGTTGAATACGTTGAAGTATTAATCCTGTGCCTGTACCATAATCGAGAGCTATCTTTGTTTGATTTAAGTTAGTTAAACTTAGTACTTTAGCACAAAATTTGTTTGCTAAATCTACACGTGAAGGCTTGTTGTCCCATTCGGTTGCAATTTTGTCAAAACGGTTAGTCATAGTCAGTTAGCTCAATTAGGTGTTTTATTTTAAATGCGTGTTTCACAAGCAAAAATACAAAATGCAACGGATTAATTACTTTGTAATTAACCATTTTTCCGCACTTTTCGCATCAGAAAAATACGAAATAGCTTCATATCCTCTGCCACCCTCTTCATACATTGTTTGTTGGATAGAAATCTGTTCAAAAATATTTGGAGGTAGTACAAATGCTATTGGCTCATAGTAAGTTCTTTCGTGATAAATAATATGTTTATATCTTTGTCAACAATTTCTAAGTAAAATGAATTTAATAAAGTAAGCCATTAAAATTCCTAACTAAAAC
>JAOZMU010000211.1 GCA_029934165.1 Bacteroidales bacterium | reverse complement strand
ATTAATAATTAATAATTTTGCTTACGCATGATTTAGTTTTAGTTAGGAATTTTAATGGATTACTTTATTAAATTCATTTTACCTATTAAATAAAAAATGCATTATTTTACAAACTTCTAAATATTAAGCAATTAGGCAAAGGTTGGACGTTTGGATTTTTTACGAAATCTATCTGTCTGAACTTGAGTAATTAGTAAAAAAAATGTCCAAAAGTAAGCCAGAAAAATACAATTATTTTATATATCTAAATTAATAGAAAAACACCAACAAATACACTCATAATTTTACCGACACGGTTAAAAGCAAATTTTACGCTGAATTTTGCTAGAAAAACATTAAATTTGATGATAGAAAGACAATATTAAATAGATGGGTAAAATTAACAAAACTTTTCATGCAGTTAACTACGTGAATATCTGTACAATACAGTTTTTAATATATGGCACTTTGTGCTAAATAACTTTTGTGAGATAGATAAATAATGGAGCAAAGAGAGCAACCCACCAATAAACAGGAAACGGCAAAACCAAAACGCCGTAGGATACACCTTATATACAAGGCACTGTTGTTCCTTGTTTTTTTCTTTGTTTTGGCGCAGGTACTTTTGTTCTATTTTGCCACACCAATTTTACGCAACACACTGAAAAATTACGTACACAAAAAAACCAATAAACTCTTTACAGCCAGTTTTGATGCTATTCGTGTCAACCTGAGTACACGCAGCATAGAGATTACAAAACTTTCGCTTATACCAGATATGTCGCTGTATGAGAAGATGATAGCTGATGGTAAAACAGCGAAATCGTTGTACGAAATTCGTCTTGACACACTTAGGATAAGCTCGGTAAGTATTTCGAGTATTTTTGACGAAAAAGACCTTACTGTCGAAGCTATTGAGTTTGTAAAGCCAGATGTGCGCTTGATTGGACGACCAAAGCGTAAGAAAAAACTAAATATTACGATACATAAACAGATTTATGCTTTTGTTTCGGAGCATTTAAGGACGGTGCAGATAAAAAAAATTAGTATAAAAAATGGGTATTTTAACCTGAAAAAACTGCCTTCAGATGTTGAAGAAAAAACGTCGATGGGGAAAATTTCTATCAATTTATTCAATTTTAAACTAGACTCGGCAGCTCATGCACGAAAAGACAGATTGCTTTTTGCAGAAGATATCGACATAGTAATTGACGATTATCGAATGATGCTTGAGAATACAAAGCACTGGTTACGTGTCTCTTCTGTACATCTTTCGACGGGTAATTCGCTTATCGAAGTGAATGGTGTTTCGTTGTCGCCAACGATTGCACGGATTGTGGACAGTGCGGATAACTCGGCAAAAAGTATGTTGCGGATAATTGTTCCCGAAGCAAAAATTGAGCAAATTGATTTTGCACGCGCTTATTTTCATCGGGAATTGTTTGTTGGTTTTATGAAATTATCATCGCCACGAGTAGCTATCATTGCAACAAAAGCAGGCAAGAAAAAAACAGAGAGCATAAAAAATAGAGATGATTTTTACAGGTTTTTAAAACCTTATTTTAAGTATATAGACGTAGATGTATTTGCTGTGGACGATGCCAGATTTTCTTTCGGCAAGATAGGCGAACAAAGTCCTATTTTCTCATCGGATAGCACAGAGTTGACCATAAATAAATTGCATCTCGACTCGACAGGATTAGATGCCAACAAGCGGATTTTTATCGCTGATAATCTGGTATTTGCAACTCGTAACGTGTTGATTAATATGCAAAACAATTTTCATTCTCTAAAAGTTGGACATGTTTCGTTTACGAGCGAGGACTCCACTATTCTTGCAAAAAAAATAAACTACCAGCCTAACAATGTGGCTCTTAACAGTTCTATTTTAGCTAAAATAGAAAAAGTAGAATTATCGGGAATTTCTCTTCATAAATTGGTTTTTGATAAAGAATTAAATATTAATAAGTTAGGAGTAGAAACTGTAAATTTTAGGAGTAGAAAATTTGCTCGGCAACAAAAATCAAGAACAAGAAAACAGGCTTATCTGCCTATTAGTAAGATAAGCATTAAAGACCTGAATCTTAGCAACATAGATTACAATATTGAAGAATTTAGAAGAGATACGGTTACAATTTCTTCTAAAGGAAATTTGTCTGTAAATATATGGGATTTATCATTATATCCAAAATTATTGCATCTGGGTGCAAAAGCGTTTCGCTTCGGAAATTTTGTTATTGGGCTGAATAACTTCGGATTAAACTCGGAAAAGGCTCTCAGCGAAATTGGACTGAAAAAACTGCAAATTTCATCGCGTAACAAACTTGTTGATATTGAGGGCTTTTCGATGACCCCGAAAGTTGGCAGAGACACAATTGCAGACCTTAATGATAGGAATAAAAACAAATTGATAGACGTTGCTTTCAATAAGTTGCAACTGCTTGATATTGACCTGAAAAAGGCGATTTATGACCGTGAATTATTTATTAATGAAATTAAACTCGATGCTCCAATAATTGAATTATCTGGCTTTTCATCGGTGAAAATAACGAAAGACAGCACTGTGTCCGAGGCAATACAATTTGCAGAAAAACAAGGCTTTATAATAAGTTCGCACGATTCTATAAGTTCGCGCTTTTATGAAAACAACTTCCTGACGGAAAGTCATAGTTCCATTGTTGCCGAAATTGATACAACGCCATATATTACCAAACTGCTTGCTGCCAGCGCAATGCGTTTTTTTGATAAAATTCAAATCGCTCAATTCAAAATTCAAAATGGTAGTTTCGAGCTAACAGAAAACGACTCTTTAGGAAGCAAAACTAAAGTCGTGCAAAGCGATTTTTCATTTCGTACCAAAGGTTTCAATTATAATCTTGATTCGCTTTATGTTTCGGACAATATTTTTCTTTCGGACAATATTGCCTTTCAATTGTCTGATTTTAACGTAAATATACCAAATTCAGTTTATCGGATTAAAGGAAAAAGTTTCGACTTCAACAAAAAAGATTCTACTATTTCTGCTGCTTCGTTGTTCGTTATCCCAAACGAGCAAAAGGCTGATTTGCAACATATTGCAAATTTGTATAATTTATATTTACCACAATTTTCGGTTCGTGGAATTGATTTATGGAATGGCTATGCGCGAAATAAAATTGCGATGGACAGCCTAAAAATAGACTCAACAGTTATTGTTATTATCAACCGCCCCAACTTTCGGAGCGATACTAAAAAAACGGTAAAAATTGAAAGGAAGGAAATATTTCCAGCAATTTTGGAGTTGTTAAAACTCAATCATTTAAGCTTTTCGGGGATTTTAGGTTATGTGCAGGAGTCTGGCAAGAACAGCAGATTGATGGCTAGTTCACAAATTAGTTTGGAGCTTGATAGTCTGTTTGTTGATTCCGTAGAGATAAAAAAAAGTACTTTGCCTTTCGATGATTTGCGATTGACGATTGCCAAAGCTTTTTTTGAAGAGCCAGATAGCACGCACAAACTGAACATTGACAGCATTGTTCTTTCGACGAAAAAATCGGAAATTAAAATTTCTCAGATTAGTTTTAAAAACGACTCAACAAAAAGTTCTTTTCAATCCATGAAAAGAAAAAAACGGAATAGACTTTTTGACTTCAGAATCCCAGAAATAAAAATATCTGGTTTTGATATTATGCAGATAATCAAGGATAAAACAATAATTATTGATACTATTGATATTGGTGTGCCAAGTTTTGATATTTCGACATTTGCCGAATTGCTTCCAAAAATAAAAAAGAAGTTTAACATAAGTGAGATTAGGGAAAAATTGTTAGCGAATTGGAATCATATTCAGCTCAAAATGTGCAAGTTGAATAATGCTTCGTTAAAAATGAAGAATATTAATTTGGATTCTGTACGAATGCAAACAGCCGAAAAACTATCGGTTAAAATTGATAATTTCCTCGTTAGTAGAGAAATAGCAAACGATGAGCGTTTATTTTTTGCCGACGACATAGACGCAAAAATCAACGACTACGAAATAACGATGAAAGATAGCTCGTACAAAATTTCGGTTGCCGAAGCAGGAATTTCTACTGGTCGCTCTGAGCTGAGAATTGCCGGTTTTGCTTTGCAACCATTGGTGTCGAAGGAAGATTTTGCGCCACGTTTTTCAGATTTTCAGAAATCGGTTTTTAAAATTAATGCGCCAGAAATTCGTCTTTTTGGTCTTGATTTGAAACTCCTTTTGGATAAACAAGAAATTAATGCTAATCGTCTGTTTATTAAGGACATGAACGCTGAAGGTTTCAAAGACCAGCGTCTCCCATACGATACTGCACGTCGCCCTCCGTATCCGATTCGACAATTTCTTGAACTGCCCGTTTTGGTGCTGTTGGATACGATTGCTATCGAAGATTCGTATCTTTCTTTTGAGTTATTGTCCGATAAAACACAACGTTACGCCAAAATTGATTTTGCAGACATGGATATTTTGATGCAAAATATTACAAATATCCCCGCAGAAATTGCGAAAAACGACAAAATGCGAATTGATGCAAACACAAAATTTCTCAACGATGGAAATTTGGAAGCGACATTTATTTTTGATATGAACTCGCCACGCGAAAATTATAGTTATTCGGGCATTTTGGGACAAATGGACATGACAAAATTAAACCCTTTTTTGGTGAATTTGCTCGCAGTTGAGGTGGAAACAGGAATTATTGATAGCCTTGAGTTTGAGGTTGAAGTGAACGAGCGTTTTGCCGATGGAAAGATGAAATTTCGCTACCACGATTTGCTTGTAACAATCCGCGACCGCGAAGCCGAAAACATCGACAGCTCGCGACGCGGCGGAATTACGTTTCTTGCCAACACCTTTATTCAGAACGACAACCCAAAACGCAGTGGGATTTTTAGGCGTGGTTTATTGCGACGTGGCAAAATTTATTTCGAGAAAGACCATTCGCGTCCAATTTTTCATTATCTTATTCAGGCAATACTTAGTGGGGTGAAATCTACGTGGGGTATAAAATCGCGCGCGATGAAACGAAAAATGCGCGAGGATAAACGAAAAATGAAAAAACGTATCCGAAAGGAAAAACAACAAAAGAAACTTGACAAACGGAAACGGAAAAACCAACCTTTGATAACAACTGAAAGTGTAAATAAAAAATTAGACCCTCCAAAGTAGCTGGGTTTTAAGTGATTAACATGATATGGCTAATATAAAATATATGAGAGAATTTTTCAAATATCTTTTGGTAATAACTGGTTTGGTTGCAATCGGATTTATCCTTTGGTACGCAAAAACCATTATTTTTTATATTATTATTTCGGCAATTCTTTCGCTTTTTGGTCGTCCTGTTGTCGATTTTCTCGGAAAACTGAAGTATAAACGAATAAGGCTACCTGTTTCGCTGCGTGCCGGATTGACGTTAATGTTGCTTTGGGCTGTATTGTCGGTTTTTTTTATTATCTTTATTCCACTTATCACCAAACAAGCCAAAGAGTTATCGAATGTTGATGTGGCAAAAGTTGTGAAAAACCTTGAAACTCCGATTCAAAGTATTGAGAATATTTTTGGCAACCAGAAAGTCATCGACAGCGAAAATTTTACTGTGCAAGAGTATGCAAAAGAGAAGGTTAAGTCTATTCTTAGTATTTCGGATTTGTCTAATATCGTAACTTTTTCGGCGAAAATGCTGGGCGATATTTTTATTGCTTTTTTCTCTATTTCTTTTATTTCTTTCTTTTTCTTAAAAAATGACAAATTAATTAATAATGCTATTCTTGCTATTGTTCCAAATCGGTATGTCGATGAAACACAGCATATTCTGAAATCAATTCATCGCCTTTTGAAACGATATTTTATTGGCGTTTTGATAGAGGTCTTACTGGTTAGTTCTATGGTAACCATTGGGTTGTTAATTATTGGCTTGAGTTTAGGTCAGGTGCTTCTCATTGCAACTTTTGTTGGAGTGTTGAATGTGATTCCTTATTTGGGACCTGTTTTTGGGGGTCTTTTTGGTCTTTTTATGGGTCTGGTTACGCATATCAATATGGAGTTTTATACTGAGTTATTGCCTATTCTTGGTTTAATGGCATTGGTTTTTCTGATAGTTCAGTTGATTGATAATGCTGTTATTCAGCCATTTATATACTCAAATAGTGTTAATGCGCATCCGTTGGAAATTTTTCTTGTCATTATGATAGCAGGAAATCTTGCTGGTGTTACAGGAATGGTTCTTGCAATTCCTTCGTACACAATTTTACGTGTTATTGCAAAAGAATTTTTTGATGGAACAAAACTGATTCGGGAGTTGACACAAAATATTTAAACCTGCGGGCTTGTTCGTAAAAAAATTTGATATAAGGTCTAAGAATGGGGTGTTAATAATTAGCTATTTTTAGCTCTGTTAAATCATGCATGTTTTATT
>JAOZMU010000210.1 GCA_029934165.1 Bacteroidales bacterium | reverse complement strand
TTTAGTTAGGAATTTTAATGGCTTACTTTATTAAATTCATTTTACTTAGACCTTAATGGTTTTTATGAACAAACCCCGTTTCATTATGGAAGTAAGATTATCAGAGTTAAAACTACAACGCTACGATATAATAGACTCTAAATTAGGCACTCACAACAAAAAAACGTATAATTTAGATGAAACACGCAAAGAAATTTACAGCAGGAATTTTGAGATAGACAAAACCGACAATTTTGTTATTGAGTTGCAGATTGAAAACAAGTTAAACAAAAGAAAAAAGGAATCGGGCTACGATTTTTTTGTAAACCTGAGTTGTTTATTTTCGCTTGACGGATTGGGCAAATTGCCGAAAGAACAAAAAGGGCAATACTTGCTCTATTCGGCTCTACCAATGACTGTTGGCATTGCAAGAACACACTTGTCTATGCTGACAACAAACGCCATTTTTGGCAAATACATACTACCAGCCATTGATTTGCCAAACCTCATTGAAATGTGGGCAAACAAACACAACACACCCGAAAACCAGTAGAAAACAAAAACATGAAAACAGCAAACGAATATTTTAAGATAGCATACGAAGCCCACAAAAATGGCGAATTTCAAAAAGCAAGAGATAATTATGAAAAGGCGATTGAGTTAAAATCTGATTATGCTGAGGCTTATTATAATCTTGCTATTCTTTTAAAAAGTCATTTCAAGGAATACGATTTAGCAAGAATAAATTATGAAAAGGTGATTGAGTTAAAGCCTGATGATGCTGAGGCTTATTAT
The DNA here is from genome assembly GCA_029934165.1 of Bacteroidales bacterium. Lineage (GTDB taxonomy): Bacteria > Bacteroidota > Bacteroidia > Bacteroidales > JAOZMU01 > JAOZMU01. The sequence goes on along the minus strand of JAOZMU010000210.1, from coordinate 5,640 downwards.
AATCTTGCTTTGCTTTTTCATTTATTTTTGAAAAAATATAATTTAGCAAGAACGCACTACGAAAAAGCAATTGAGTTAAAGCCTGATTTGGCAGAGGCTTATAACGGTCTTGCTTTGCTTTTTTATAAGAAAAAAAAATACGATTTAACAAGAGAGTATTTTGAAAAAGCAATTGAGATAAAACCAGATTATGTTGATGTTTACTATAATCTTGCAACTATTTTAAGAGGTCATTTCAAGGAATATGATTTAGCAAAAAAAAATTACGAAAAAGTAATTGAGATAAATCCTGAAGATGCAAACGCCTATAACGGTCTTGCTATTATTTTATTTGAGCATTTCAAGGAATTTGATTTAGCAGAGAGGCACTTGAAAAAAGCAATAGATATTAACCCAAGTATTTCTTATTATCATTCTAATTTGGGTGAGCTCTATTCTATATATATGAATGAGCCTGAGCTTGCAAAAAGGTGTTTTTCAAAAGCCTTGAACCTTGACCCTGAAAATGATAATGCAAGTAAATTGCTTCATAAAATAGTTGGTAAGGAAGATGTTTTTATAAAAAAGATTGAGGTAAATAATGTTCATGGATTGACCGACAGAAAAATCCTTATTAATGAAACTGAAAAACAACATCTTTTAATCACTGGAGACAACGGATATTTTAAGACCAGTATTTTAGAGGCTGTGCGCGATTATATTCGGGACATTATTGCGCTTGATATTGACGATTTATCCAACAGAAATAAGCTGCAAGAGTTTTTTGATGAAAAAGACCAGCGTTTGCGCCTTTTGTTTTCGCAGGGGAAAGAAGAAAAAACAGATGATAACACAAGGAATTTAAAAAATTTGCAGGCTTTAAAATTAAAATTTGAGTCGGGCGAGTTTCTTTTTGTGCATCTGCCAGCTTCGCGAAAGTTGAACACAAAGCGAGTTGAGTCTGTTGAGAAAATAACCTTGAAAAAACGCTACGAGCCAGACGAAAAAGCGCGGCAAGAACTTTTGCCGTTTTTGGTAGATTTAGATTATACAAATGCACGCGGGTATAGAGATAGAAATCAGGATGTTATAAAAGCTTCCGACGAATGGATGGATCGTTTTAAGGATATGTTGAAAGTTATTTTTGATGACGAAAACATAAAACTAAAATACGAAACAGCAATCGAAAATGTGGACGGCGAGCAAAAATCAAAACATACTTTTTATATAAACACAGGCGACCACCAGCCGTTTGATTTTACGGAATTGGCTCATGGATACAATTCTCTGTTGAGCATTGTGGCGGAAATTTTGTTGCGCTCGACCAAGCTAAACACGAAAATAAAAGAATTTACAACAATACGCGATGTTCACGGCATTGCGTTGATTGACGAGCCAGAAACGCACCTGCACGTAAAATTGCAGCGTAAAATAATGCCAATGCTTGCGAAAATGTTTCCACGCATTCAGTTTGTCGTTGCAACGCACTCTCCGTTTGTTTTAAACTCAATGGAAAACGCTGTTGTTTACGATGTTAAGAAAGACCTCCGACTTGAAGGCGGCATGGCAGAATTTGCTTATGACAGCATTGTTGAACAATACTTTGATAGCTCGAAATATTCCGAAATAATAAATAAAAAGTTTGAGCAGTTTGAAAGGCTTATAAAAAAGGAAGATAGGACAGATACGGAAGAAAGTCAGCTTTTTGACTTAAAAACATATTTTGACAACATACCTGCATTTGGTGCAAGCGAAATAATTTATTCTGTAAATCAGTTGAAACTCAAATATAAAAAGAGATGATATATATTGAGAGAAAACAGCCAAAACCAAAGACTCTTAAAACGAAGAAAGACCTTTACAGCGAGGAGTTTATAAGTGCTTTGGAAAAAGATTTTCATAACAAATGTTATATTTGTGAAGGACGCATTCCTGCGATAAATGTTGAACATTTTAAGCCAACTAAATTTTACCCGGAATTAGAGTTTGTTTGGGAAAACCTTTATTTATCGTGTGAGAGATGCAATAAAATAAAAGGCACTAAATCTATTTTGGATTGCACGGATAAATCTGTTGAAATTGAAAGCAGAATAAAATATGAATGTAGTTCTTTTCGTGCTCATGATGTAAAAATTGAACTTGCAAACGGATTTGATGATGATTTAACCAAAGGCACAATAAATATTTTAGAAATTGTGTACAATGGAAATACTCCAATCAGGGAAAGAGGAACTAATTTATTGAGGAAAGCTTTAATTGATGAAATGATAATTTTCCAAGAGCTATTTGAAAATTATGAGGATGCCAAATTTAATGAAGACGAAAGAAAGTTTTATGAAAATAGGATTAGTAATAAACTAAGTCAAGCTTCACCTTTTGCGGCATTTAAGAGACAAATAATTAAAGACACACCCGAATAAACACTTGGAAAAATATTTTGATTAGAAAGGTTTTGCTAACGTGTCCCAAGGCGTTGCCGTTGGGCTGAATTAAGTTGCCACTTCGTGGCGTTGTTCGAACAACCGAAAAGTGTAATTCTCAATAATATTAACAGCAAGGCTGAAAGCCTTATTTATTTCAGCCCAGTGGCAACGCCCTGGGTTAAAAGCATTAAACGAGAGTGCGCCCTGAAAGGGCAACTTATCACAGTATCACGGAATAGAACGATTTAAGTTTTTACTTTTTTTAATAGCTTTACGATAACAAAGACAAAAACATGAAAACAGCAAAAGAATATTTTGATATAGCATACGACGCCAATGAAAATGGTGAATACCAAAAGGCAAGAGAGAATTATGAAAAGGCGATTGAGTTAAAATCTGATTATGCAGTTGCTTATCATGACCTTGCGACACTTTTATCCCAAGACTATTTTAAAGAATATAATTTAGCAAGAATAAATTATGAAAAGGCGATTGAGATAAAACCTGATTTGGCAGAGGCTTATTTTAATCTTGCTTTACTTTTAGCAAATAATTTCAAAAAGTATGATTTAGCAAGAAGTAATTATGAAAAAGCAATTGAAGTAAACCCATATTATATTGATGCTTATTGGGGTCTTGCTATATTGCTTAGGATTAAATTTCATGAGAATAAAACAGCAAGAAAACATTTAGAAAAAGTAATTGAGTTAAAACCAGATTTGGCTGAAGCGTACCGTGAATTATCTCTTGTTGAAACCTTTTTGAATAATAGGGAAAAGGCAAATTTATATTTTGAAAAATATACAGAATTAAATATTTCGTCTAAAAATGAATTTCGTAAAAATTATGAAAAACAGACAGAATCGATTGATGGAATTGATATTGTAAGCTATTACAACATCTGGCATATTTCTGTTAAAGAGATTTCAAGCGCAAAAGAAATATACTTTCTTGGCGAAAATGGCGATGGAAAAACAATTCTTTTGCAAGCAATTTGTCTTGCTTTTTGGCAAAGTTTTATAAGAAATTATGCAGATAAAAGCGTTGTGAATGAGGCACTTAATTGTTTAAAAACAAACCCACAATCTGCTTCCATCATAAAATCATCAAATGGAATTTTTGAACCTTTTAATTTGAATTTTGCGCCAAATGTTTTTGCTTATGGTGTTAATCGCAGCAAAGTTAAAGGCAAAACAAATGACCCTTATGGTTTTATGACTTTGTTTCGGGACGATATTGAGATGACAGACCCAGAAGAATGGCTAAAAGAATTGTATAATTTTGACAGGGAAGGCGACACGAGTTTGATTCCGTTGGAAAATGCCAAAAAGATTTTGAAAGATGTTTTGGATGGAAACATTGAAATTACAGCTGATTACAAAGAGGTAAAGTTCTTTGAGCGTGGCACGGAATTGAAATTGAGCGAGCTTTCGGACGGATACCGCAGTGTGATGATTTGGGTTTGCGATTTGATTGCAAAGTTTGCCAGCGTGCAACCAGATGCGGAAAGCACAAAAGATTTTGAGGGTGTGGTAATGGTTGATGAAATAGATTTGCATTTGCATCCAAAGTGGTGTTACACAATAGTTAAGAAGTTACGCACTTGGTTTCCAAAAGTACAATGGATTTTTACAACGCATAGCGAAAATGTTGTTCGTGGTGCTGCCGAAGATTCTGTTTTCTACCGACTTTATAAAGAGAAAGACGAGAAAAGTGAAAAGAATATCATCAAGATAAGCGAGCAGTTTACATCTGAAAATGTTAGCAAAATGATGATGAACACCATCAGCACATCGCCACTTGTGGGCATGGCGCACGCACGAACACGGATTTATGAGGAGCAAGACAAAAGCCCCGACACAAGCGACAATTATTGGTATATGCGGATTTCGGCAATTATTGACAAGCGAATGAAGGAAAACCCGAGCAAAAACTATTATTCGCCAGACGAGATAGACCAAATGATTGAAAAAGCGATTGATGAACTGCAAAACGAAGCCGAATGATTAAAGTAAAAAAAGATTTTGATGATGTGCCTGCTTCTTTAAACTCGAAAATCACAAAACGCAAAAGACAGGAACATATTGATAACGGGAAATATATTAGTGGCGATAAATACAATAAATATTACAAGCCAGAAGATGTAAAAGAAAGATTATCTGAAATTTACAACCGTAAATGTGTTTTTTGCGAAAGTACGATAGAACAATTTGAAGTCGAACATTTCCGTCCTAAAAGTTTATATTGGTGGTTGGCATATTCGTGGGACAATTTGATGCTGATTTGTCCAACTTGCAATAAAAACAAAACAAATGATTTTGATATTGATGGAGTTAAGGCAGTGTTCAAACAATCTGATTTGAATAAAATTCACGAACTGTGCAAGGAATACAACAAAACAGAAGAGCCAAAAATAATAAATCCAGAAATTGAAGATGTTGAGAAATTGCTTGTTTTCGATTTAAAAACGGGCAAAATTTCATCTAAAAATAGTAGAGTTCAGCACACAATAGAAACTTGCCAATTGAACAGAAGTTTCTTGAAAGATGAGCGCAAAAAGATTTTTATCGACTTAATGAATAATATTAAATCAGAAATTGTAATTGGAAAACCCAATGTTAAAGTTTTATTAAGGTCGTTTAAAAAAACATGTACTAATGAAAAAGAAAATTATTTGGCATTTCGTCGGTTTGTTTTTAAACTTTTGAAAAAGAAGAAATTAAGTTTTATGTTTTCTGTTGGCACTTTTTGTGGCTGAATCGTAAAAGTATTTGGATTATGGTAAACGAAAAAAAACAAATTGGAACAGTAGTTTCCGATACAGGAAAAATTATTATTTGCGACCCATAATATTTATCAGAATGGACTGAAAACAAAGTGGAAAACAAGCGCGAATATAAAGATAATCAAACAAATACGATTTACACTTATGGGAAAGATTTCAAAAGATATGACGAAATTCTTTTTGATGAAAAAACAGTCAATAAATTAATCGAAGAAAAGATGATAGTTAAGTACTCTTACAAAAGTTCTTACGCTTTTTATTAACCTAAGTTGTTAATTCACAGCTTAAACGTTTCATAAAAAATAGGTCTTAGACCTTAGAATTTCGTTGGAAGAAACAGGCGAATTTACAAACAAGGCTGTTTCACACGGAATTCTTAATAAAGGTTTTTCGCAATGCAATTTTCGGCTACCAGTCTAAAGTTGGACACCCCTGTTACTTAACCAGTTAGCT
>JAOZMU010000209.1 GCA_029934165.1 Bacteroidales bacterium | reverse complement strand
AATTAACAACTTAGGTTAATAAAAAGCGTAAGAACTTTTGTAAGAGTACTTATCATGCTTTTAAAGCATTCTTCAAATATGTCCACGATACTATGCTGATAGTGAATACACTTATAAAATGCCCGTATCATATACGGTATGAATATCAGCAAAATATCTGCTATTTGTATTACCTTTGTTATATTGCATAATGAGATTGTTTTTGTATTTGGTTTGTAACTACCTCAAAGATACAATATTATGTCGAATTATGCAACTTTTTTAATACTTTTTTGCACCTGCAACAGATTGATACTCAAGGGTGGTATTGAAGTCAGAAACTTGAGTTATACACTCTTAAAAATTTAATAAATATGAAAAACGAAAACAAATTTTTACTAATGATACTCGATGGCTGGGGAATTGGAAATAAAGGACCTAGCGATTTGATTTACAACACTCCGACACCAAACATTGATGCGCTGACCCATAAACATGCTCATTCTCAACTCGGTACGTGTGGCGAAAATGTCGGGTTGCCAAAAGGACAAATGGGAAATTCCGAAGTCGGACACTTGAATATTGGAGCTGGGCGTGTGATTTACCAAGATTTGGTGCGTATAAATCGTGAAATTGCCGAAAACTCAATCGCCAAAAATAACATTTTAATGGAAGCTTTCGAGTACGCAAAAAAGAACAACAAAGCAGTACATTTCATCGGTCTGATTTCTGATGGCGGTGTTCACTCAATGGATACGCATTTATATAAACTCTGCGACTTGACAAAAGAGCATAAACTCGAAAAGGTTTATATTCATGCACTTACAGACGGTCGCGACACCGATCCACGAAGCGGATTAGGGTTTATGAAAAACCTCATTGCGCATCTCGAAAACTCAAACGGGCAAATAGCCACGCTTTCAGGTCGATATTACACCATGGATAGAGACAACCGTTGGGAACGCGTCAAAGAGGGATATGACGCTATTGTTAAGGGAGTTGGCGCAAAATCTACGGACGTTATTGAAACAATAAAAGAGTCATACAAAAACAATATTACCGATGAGTTTATCAAACCAATTGTCATGGTAGGCAAAGATAGTCAGCCTGTTGGACAACTTGGCGAAGACGATGTTTTCATCTGCTTCAACTTTCGCACCGACCGCCTCCGACAATTGACCACAGCCCTGACACAGCACGATTTTCCGGAACAAGATATGCACACAATACCACTGCATTATCTGACGATGACAAACTACGACAAAAACTTCAAAGGAGTTCGTGTTGTTTACGATAAACAAAACGTGGAAAACACTCTAGGTGAGTTAGTTGCAGGCGCAGGGAAAAAGCAAATTCGCATTGCCGAAACCGAAAAATATGCCCACGTAACATTCTTCTTTTCTGGCGGACGCGAAGCCGAATTTAACAACGAAAAACGGATTTTAATCTCTTCGCCAAAAGTCGCCACTTATGATTTGCAACCAGAAATGAGTGCATATCTCGTCCGCGATGCAATACTCACCGAGCTGCAATCGCAATCTGCCGATTTTATTTGCCTCAACTTCGCAAACGGCGACATGGTCGGGCATACTGGCATAAAACCAGCCATTCAAAAAGCTGTTGTGGTTGTCGATGAGTGCGTTGGTGTTGTCGTTGCTACTGCACGTCAAAACGGCTACGGAGTAATGATTATTGCCGACCATGGAAATGCCGACTTTGCTGAAAATCAGGACGGTAGCCCCAATACAGCACATTCCTTAAATCCCGTTCCGTGTATTTTGATTCACGACAAATATAAAAAACTCGACAACGGAATTTTGGCAGACGTTGCGCCAACAATACTGAAAATCATGGATATAGCAACACCCAAAGACATGACAGGAAAATCGCTTGTTTAGACATTTTTCTTTGGTGGATTGTTTGCTTTCTGCTTGTGGTCGTCCAAGAATTAACGACAACATTCCAAGCAAAATTGGTTTTTCTGTGTCAGTTTCACTTGTGATAAATAGTCAAGTATCGAAAATCAATTCCGAGTCAGTCTATCAACGTATAATTTTTTATTAAGTAAAATGAATTTAATAAAGTAAGCCATTAAAATTCCTAACTAAAACTAAATCAGGCGTAAGCAAAATTATTAATTATTAATTATTAATTTTCCATTACTAACAATATATCATCGCTTCGCATTTTTTTGACTTAGAAGACGGACACTAAATAACAAAAAATGGTATAATAAAAAAACATATCAATATTTGCTAATTTCATTAATAGTTTTGGTATTTTTGCAAAATATCTATTGCTATTTTAATTAAATGCCACTATTTGTGTATAAAAACTAAACATAGCAAAATTTTAATGGGCACATAGTATTATTTACCACGAAGTGTATTGTATTGATATTCAAGTTTATAGCAATAACAAAAGTGGCGATAATCTTTATCACTTACTAAAACAGGTCTTAGACCTCACAATAATTTCAACTCGTTTAATGTAATTAATTAATTAAATTTTTTAATATGAAATACGTATTTTTAGATATCAAGAGCCTGATAATAGTTATTATTTTGGTTTTTCTGATAAATCTCAAGCCAAGCCAAGCACAAAACGAAACAAAAGAAGGATTTAAGGAAGATGCTCTACATCTGGCTGGAAATGAAGAGTTAATCAATGCTGCGCAGACTGAACTTAGCGTGGCATCGAATTATTTTTTGTCGCAATTGCGCGGTGTCGATCGCTATCAAAAGCAATTTGCTGCAATGAAAAAAGAAAATAGTAAAAAGGAAGTACCAAATAAACGATTTTCAGAATCGAACAAAAAGCTGCAACAACTTGAAGTAGCAAAATTAAAATTGGATTTTATTAAGAGACGAATTGAATTATTAAAACAATACCGAGATCATACCGAAGCTACTCAATCCGATTTGGCAGCATATCGCGACCAGCTTATGGTTGCGCAAACAGCGTACAATTCGCTAAGTACCACTTACGAGAAAATTGACAGGTATATGTCTGAGTTAAATTTGCGTATAAAAGATAAAACTCTATCTGCAAGAGATTTGCCAAACGAGTTAAGAATGCAAAACAGGCGCAATTATGTTCAAATGCAGAAAGCACTTGAGCAAAAATCAAAAAAAGCGCAAAAAGAACAACTTGCGATGGCTTTTCGACTAATGAATATTAGTAACGAAATAATTAATGTTGAAAGCCAGTTTATTTCGCTTGGCAATACATACACAAACGAACTACAACGTAAAAATATCGAAAGCGAATTATTATCGTTAGATAGCAGCCAATTTATACTAAAATTTAACGAACTAAAAGCCGAGTTTAATAAACTTGAAAATGTTTTTAGTGTTTCGATTCAAAAATTTCGCTCCGATGAAGAATCTGTTGCTGCACTACGAAAAAAACTCGAAGGAATAAAAGCTCCAGATGCGGATATGACATCGCTAGCCAACACTATCACAAGGTGCGAAGAGGCAGAGCAGGCAATAAAAGCAGTAGAAGAAATTATTAGCTATCAAAACAAACAGTTGGAAAACTTGAAAATGCTAGAACCTTCTGACACATTATTATTGAATAATATTACTGTTTACGAAGAGGAAATACTTGTTTTTATGGAACAATTGTTTCAAATGCAGCTAATTTCTGGTATTTTTGAGCAACATATTAAAGATGGAAAACTAACAACCGATAATTTTCCTAATGAATATAGAGTAGATTCGTTAATTGCATTTAATGAAAAGTTATCGGACATACAGTTGATGATACTGACAACTAAAGAACAAATCGAAAAAGAACTAGTTCAAATAAAGAATCGTATCCGTCTGTTAGAGCTTTCGCAAAGGGATATGGGTAAAAAATTGGTTTATCTCAAAAAAGTGCATAATACGATTTCGGCAGAGTTGAACAAAGAAGAGAATCTGAAGAAAATTTCGGCAGATGATATTAGTGATAATTTTGAGGATACTGACTCTGACCTTGAAACACAACAAAAAGAGCTTGAGAAGTCTCGAAAAGAATTTCAGGATAATCAAATAACTTTCAACGAAGTCTGGCAAAAATTTATATCTATGCAAGACCCTCTGTTGCAGCAAGTAAGAGAAAATATTGCTGACGAAAAACAGCTCATACTCAATTCGTTATACTTGTTTGCCGACATTGAACCATCAGATGAGATGAACAAAGCATCGAGCAAAACAGCGAAACGAATACAACTCAGTAAAAATACTGAAGATGCTCCCGAGCAAGAACCTTTGCTTGTAGATATTGAAGATTATCAAAATTTGGTTTCTACTAAATATGATTTAATTTTTCAGCGAGATAAATATCAAACAAAACTATCAGAAAAATCCGATAGCCTTGATAAAAATATTAATAAATACATTTCTGACCTGATAATGACTTATGCGTTAGCAAAACAGCAAAAGAGTATTGCTCTGGCACTTAAATTTAAAATATCTGAGAAGAAATTTGATGAAGATGACATTCCCGAAAATTACCAGCAAGCGTTAAGTTCTGAACAACTTTATGTTTTAGAAAACGAGGTTATCAAATCGTTTAATGAAGTGTTGACAGCGCAACTATCTGTAAAACAATTATTATCGGATTTACAAAAAAACGACATTGTCCTTGATAGCACAGAGAAACAAATGCTTCAGATTGCTAGTTTTGTTGGAAACAAGTATGATATTTTAAAAACATACAACGTTGATAAATTAGAAATTACTGGAAAACCAGACGATGAAAAAACCGAAGCAGAACAAAAAAACTTCGACCAACAAGCAATGCGCCGATTGTCTAACGATGATTCAATGTATGAGTTTATGCTACAGCTTTTGCCCACCAACCAGTCCGAAAATGTTGTCGAGCAGATGAAAATACATTACATAGAACTGATTGACCTTGAAAATAGGGCGACTAACATTACTAAGCTCAAACATAAAATCGAACAGTTGGTTAAACTTTCGCAAGACGAATATATTGCCATCGAAATTTTGATTCCGCTATTTAAGATACATATTTCTCAGCTCGAAAGCAGATATGCAGAGGAATTAGCAAAAGGGCAAATTCAATTAGTTCCAGAAAAAACGGAAGAAATTTTAAACATATTCGAAAAAGAAAACGGATACCGTTTTTCGATACCTGCACCAATTGTTGACGATAAGAAAATCGAATTTATGGAAGAAATAGCAACAAAGCTATTCGGACTTAAAGCAGATATAACAGCAGCAAAAAGAGAACTAAATATTTTTGAACAACGGCTGACAGCTGATATTAATAATGAAATAATTATTTATAAAAACGAAGTAGACGATCTTACTTATGTGAATGCCGATATTCAACGAAGAATTCGTTTTATCACAGGACGAACATCAGATGACAATGAATTAACATCGGAAGAAATCCCTAAAAACAAAATAGAAAGACTTCGGTTTCTGCATGGCGAGCTTGGACTTTTGCGTGCAGACCGAAAGGCACTTCACCAAATAGAATGGGTAAAGTTGTTTTTTAAATTACTGTTTATCATAGCTTTCGCAATGGCGCTTAATTGGTTAATGAAAAAAATTGTCGGAATAGCCGAAAAACGAGCCGCGAAAAAAAGAAGCCTAACTTCGCAAAAATCATTAGTATATGCGCTGTGGCTCACCGTCAGCAAAGTTATAATATGGTTAATAGCCATATCTGTTATGTTGCATAGTATGGGGGTTAATATTACAGCTATTTTCACAGGTTTAGGTATCGGTGGTCTTGCCCTCGCGATGGCATCAAAAGAACCAATAGGAAATTTTCTTGGCGGACTTACTCTTCTTACGTACCAACCTTTCAAAGTTGGCGATTTTATTAAATATCCAGAAGATACCTGTAAAGTGGAGCATATTGCATTGCAATACACCAAAATACGGAATCAACATACAAATAGTTTAATTATTGTACCTAACTCCAAACTTGCTGATTCTGAGGTTGTAAATGTTTCGGAATCTTTTGCTATGGGTGTCCGAATGCAAATAACGATACCGTTATCAATCCGTAACAGTCAGGAGAAACTCGAACTTGCAAAAAAATTAGGAGCTAAGGTTTTTAGTGAAAACGTAAACGCAGAACTCATATGGGTAGGAATCAACAGTTTCGCAAACACAGCATTCGAGTTATTTTTCTTCTTTCAAGTTGCTGGTGCTACATATCCCGAATTTCCCGACGAAGTAAAAGGCGCATTAAACGAAGCTATATTGCAAAAGTTCGAGGAAAATAAAATTGAATATGCTGTTTCGCAACACCTTGTTATAGATAAAAAAGAAACTGCAAAAAGTACGACAAATGCAATTGAATAATTTTACTAAATCGGTATTGATTATAAATAAAAAAGGCTGCTCAATTTGAGCAGCTTTTTTATTTGGGAAATTAGTGGAATAATAATTTAATCCTCAAACTTCACACATAAATAATCTTCAATCAGTTTTTTC
>JAOZMU010000208.1 GCA_029934165.1 Bacteroidales bacterium | reverse complement strand
GTTAATTCACAGCTTAAACGTTTCATAAAAAATAGGTCTTAGACCTTATTTGATAAACAACAGATTATATTATATTAAAATTAACAAACCATAAAACCCTGACATACAACCTAATACAGTTTCAATTTCATTAAGTTATTACTTTTATTCATTGAGCAAAAGGACATTCCCTTCTGGTTTTATAATAAATTTAAAAACGTTTTACAAAAATACAAATCTAAAACCTTAGACCAATTTTTTACGAAATTTTTGGCTGTTTAAATTAGGGCGTAAAGGCAACCTGAACTGGAGATTTTTGAACAAATTAATAACCATGTATAAGTATCTGTATTTTACACAAATAAACAAAAAACCACATATCATAAAAATCTATTAAGAAAAATGAATTTAATAAAGTAAGCCCTTAAAATTCCTAACTAAACCTAAATCAGGCGTAAGCAAAATTATTAATTATTAATTAGGCTCTATGGAAGAATATTGTTGGTATTGAATTTCAATTTTGGCATAGGACTTTAGATTATTGCGTAAGTACTGATAATGTACATCTTAACAATTTTGAAATGATTTGCAATATATAGAAATTCTGTAATAAAAATTATTCCTCAGAAATTTACATAAAAAATATTTATGTAATCGCCTTGTTATAAGAAATATAGCAGCATAACAAATATTGAACCAAACAGAAAATTTATTAACCAACAACGTTCTACCATAGAACCATTAATTATTAATTTTCCATTACTAAGGTGTTGTTGAGATTTTTATCTTTTGACAATAAATGTCATATTTCATTTATAAAATGAAAAACCATATTGTGTGTTTTTATTCTGGTATCAAACTGTTTTCGGGAACATTTTGTATCTTTGTAAAAAAGATAACGTGATGAAAAAGTCAATTCCTTATGGAAATCCTGATTTTGAGGAAATAGTAACACAGAATTATTATTATGTTGATAAAACAATGTACATAGAAAAGCTGGAGCGAATAAAATTCCCAATTTTTCTGCGTCCACACAGGTTTGGTAAGTCTCTGTTTACAGAAATGTTACGCTGCTATTACGACATAAAACTTAAAGATCGCTTTAAGGAAATTTTTGGAAATCTTTACATCGGCAAAAAACCAACAAAAAAGCATAACAACTTCTTTTTCATGTCTTTCACTTTTTCTGGTATGGATATTTATGCCGATATGAGTGAGCAGGAGTTAAAATCGAAGTTTGATAGCACATTATTATTGGCTTGCGAAAAATTTATGAAACATTACTCCAATGAACTCAAACTCACGCAAGAACGAATAGATTTTACCCTGAAAAGATTTGAGACCGAAGGTGTAAAAGCAGTGCAAAATTTAATTACGCTGGCAAAAGGTTTTGGGTATAAAACCTACATTGCTATCGACGAATACGACTCGCTAACAAACGCATTAGCAATTCATTACCGTCATTCTGACGCATCGGATAATATGTATTTGAAAATTTTGGGCAAAGACGGTTTTTTCCGAAATTTTTTCGAGATGCTAAAAACAGAATCGCAAAATGCTATCGAACAAATTTATATTACTGGAATTTTGCCAATTACCATTGCCGACATGACAAGCGGCTATAACATAGCTAGTTGGATAAATTTTAAGCCACAGTTTGTAAATATGCTCGGCATCACTCAAACGGAATTTAACGAGTTTATTGACCTGATTTACAATGACTATGAAATTACTATTGATAAACAAACAGTAAAAGATACCATAAAAAAATACTATAACGGCTACCGTTTTTTACGCAAAGCTGAAGAAGTTTACAATCCAATGATGACCCTTTATTTTTTGGAGCATTTGATTAATAATAACGAATTTCCAACGCATCTTGCCGACAGAAATTTACGTATGAATTATGACCAGATTGCGTTTATTTTTGGGCAAAACAGCGAAGGTGCAAAAGAAGTAATTACGGATATTTCTGAACACAAGCAAATTATCACAACTAGCGACCTTCAAATTTCTTTCGATATGAAAGATTTTAAGTACGGTAAATATATTGTCGAAGGGCTATTTTATATTGGAATTTTAACTTATAGTCATGAGTTTAATACCTTAAAAATACCCAATGCTGTAACTTATACATTTGCTTTGGATTATTTCAACGAACTGCAAAATTTTGAATACAATAATAAAGCTGTGTCAAAATGGATTGTGCAATACAAGCACAAAGGCAATGCCAATGCGTTGATTGACGGCTTTTTTCGCGATGTTATACAAAAATTTCCGGGACAATTTTTTGCAAACGCAAACGAAAGTTTTTATCACGGAATACTTTTTAGTGTTCTGGAAAATAACACTCAAAAGGATATATATCAGGTTCTTCCTGAGTATAATTTACCACAAGGCTGTGCAGATTTAATGCTAAAAACATATCCGCACTCAATTTCGCCGCGACCAATGACAGATTTGTTTGAGCTTAAACAAGTTCCGAAATCTGCCACCAACGAAGCTCTCCAAAAAAAGTTTGAAGAAGCAAAAACGCAGTTGCAAAAATACAAAACTGGCAAATACAAAAATTGGCGTGGAATTGCAGTTTGTTTTCGTGGAAATAAGGATTTTTTAATGGAAATTTTATAGGCAATGTACTAAATATCAATAAATTGCGACATAAATTTTTCAGTTTTCACTTTATTCCAGTTATTTTCCAATAAACACCAGACCAGTGAGGTTCATATAATGCAATAATATAGTACTTTACCTAAAAATTAACAAATGAGAAACAAAATTTTTTTACTAATTTTTCTTCTGCTTGTGGCTTGTTCTACCTCTAACAATAAGCAAGATTCAAACAAGACAAAAACCTCGAATAGCATTGTGGCGGAATTTCCGAAATACAGGGAAGTTGTACATGAATTTTTCACTGCCTACTCGGTTAAGGCTCTACAAGAAAATACCGAAATATTATTTGCAAGAAAACCAAACGGTTGGTTAGTTGGAACTTACAATTATCTAACGCACGAGGAATTATTTACGGATACGATTTGGTCTTTGAGCCGAAAGAAATATGTCGCTACTAAATTTCCGAAGGTTGCAGACGTTATGAATAATAAAACTCAAATTGAAAAATACAACCATCCAAGTAAAATTCGACAATATAAAATCAACATATATTATGGTTATTTTGGTTGGGAGCAAGACGTAATTGCGAGATTGGAAAAAGAGAAAACGCTGTTCGATGACGATTTATATAGCTTAGGTAGAGCATATTCTAGTTTGGCAGCAAATAAATTAAATGCAAAAAACGAGCATCAAATTGAACCTGTTGAGCCAAATATAAAAGAGTTCAAAAAATACAGCCAAAAGAGCATCAAAATCTATGAAAAACTTGCATCTCAAAACCCAGAATATGAAGTTCTTGTAGGAAATATTAGCACTAAACTTGCTAACGAGTATATGTCGCAGTTTTTGGATTTACGAACTTACGAAAACTCCGAGAATAATTTACCAAACAATCTGTATGATAAGTTTATAGTTAGTACTGCCAAAAACTACTTAAATTCGTGTGCGCCTAATGCCGTTATTTTTGTTTCGGGAGATAACGACACATATCCACTTTTGTATGTACAGAAAAAAAAGAAAATTCGCCAAGATGTACTGATAGTGAATGTTAGTATGCTTCTTTTAGATGAGTATCGGAGAAGGTATCAGAAAAAAACATTGAACTCGGAAGGACTTAAACTATCAATAAATGAACAAAAATACCAAAATTTGGACGTTGTTTATAATACGCAAGGAGAAGAGGATATTGCTTTGCAAAATATACTCACTCAATTAGTTAGAAACGATACTGCAAATCAAATGCAAGGTAGTGATGGTCAGTTTTATGATTTTATCCAAGCAAAAAACTTTATCATTGATGTTGACCCGAAACTTTTTGAAGAGAATAACCAGCTTGGAGCAAATTCAATATCCGATGTTGTGGAGCAAATTTCGTGGAAATTTAACCGAAGTTATATATTTAAAAATCACTTAATTATGCTTGATGCTATCAATAATTTGTTTGGTGTTCGACCGATATATTTTGCTGTAACATTAGCGGCTACGGATATGCTTGGATTAGAAAACTATCTACAAACAGATGGATTTGCGCTTCGGCTGATGCCAATCGAGAAAACTACTGATGATGCTTTCCGAGGTAGAGTTAACACGCAAGAAATGAACAGAATACTCACAAAAGAATTTGTTTACGATGGTTTTGATAGCAAAAAATTAAAGGACAGAAAATCGTTAGAACGCTTTGCTATGAATTATCGCAGTATGTTTGCTCAACTTGCCAAAACCTTTGCTAATGAAGGAAAAAACCAAGATGCTATAACCGCCTTAGGATTGATTGATAGCAAAATACCGCATGACTTAGTGCCATATAGTTATTACGGGTTATTAATTGGTGAAGCATATTTAACGGCAAAAGATAACAAAAATGGAGTTCGTATGTTCGAGTTAGTTGTTGGCGAGAGTACTAAAAAGTTGGATAAATTTGCTCACATTACCACCGCCGAGGAAAAGTACATAGTCCAACGCGAAATTGCAATAATAAATCAAGCATTTATTATTGCTAAACATTTCAATTTAAGTGTATTAAGCCAGCAGTACGAAAAAACGGCAACAATGTATCGAATGAAACTTATGGGTGAATAGACTCATTTCTAATATATTCTTCTTCCAAAATTGAATACATAAACGAGCTTTCGAATTTATTGTTTATCAGGAAGTTCTCGCGCAACATAGCTTCTTGCCGAAACCCAAGTTTCTCTAAAAGGCGGCAAGAAGCTATGTTTTTTGTAAACACCTGAGCCTCAAGCCGATGAAGCAACAATTCGTTGAATACAAACTTTAATACAAATTTATAAGCAGCCGTAATTATTCCTTGCCTTCTATGGTTAGATTTTATTAATCCTCCAGTAGCAGCAAATTTATGATAATAATCAATGTGATAAAGTCGTACAATACCAATTAGTTCCGCATTATTTTCCGAGAATATTCCCCATAAAAATGCAGTTTTTTTATTCGCCTCATTTATTCTTTGTTGGATAAATTTTTTTGATTCCGAAATTGAAATATGTGGTCTATAATCGGTATATTGAATTGTTTTTTTATCAGAAAACAACCCGTAAACCAATTCTACATCGGTTGGATTTAAATTTCGCAACAAAATATTTGGTCTTATCTTCATTTTCAGCAGATTAATCTTTAACAATCAGGCGATTAAAAAAAACATCGACCTTTTCTTGTCGCTCAAGAACAGGTTTAATTATGGAAGTCCAAAGCTCATAACCCAGACTGCTTAAATGCAAGCTATCCTTTAAATATAGCCTACTAATCATTCTTTGATTTTCATCGAACATTTTGCTGCTAACATCTATATAAAAAATATTATTCTGCTTATCTATATACTTTTTAATCAGACGGTTTCCATTGTTCATACTATCCCAAAAATCTTTTCGGCGCGGAGAGGGTTTGATGGATAAAAAGTAAATATTTGTTTTTGGTAATCGCTCTGAAACTGTTTGTGCGAATAATTTAAAAAGCCGCAACGACATTTTTGGGTGTGCGTTTTTGTGCCCAAGGTCGTTATCTCCAGCATAGAAAACAATTGTTTTTGGTTTATGCGGAAAAATAATCCTATCGGCATAAAACAGCAGTTCTGGTATTGTTGAGCCGCCAAAACCGTGGTTTATTACATGCAAAGGTTTCATATCTTTTTCTAACGTTTTCCACTTCCGAATACTGGAGCTACCTACAAATAGAATTGCGTTTTTTGCTGGTTTTTCAAATTTATACCGTTGTTCTATCCGGTCTATTTCGTACTCAAAACGCACCAAACGAGCTGAATCTACAATGTCAAACAAATTTCCTAAACTTTCGTTTTCTTTTTGCGTTATTTTTATACTATCAGGGTTTTGTGTCTGAAAAGCTGGCGGTGCCGAATTATTTGTACATCTAACGAAAGATAATACACATGTAATAACTATGAGTAACAGATAGTTAAGTTTATTCATTATTTTAGTGTTTCTAAGAAAATCAGGGTTGTTTCTTTGTTTTTTCGTTTTGTCAAAACCCTTGCTACGAAGCTGTTGCGGCAGGGATTGCAGCGGTAGCTTGCCGAAGTCGGCTTTTGATTTTTGGCTGCGTTTGGTGAGCGACCGATAGGAAGCTCCGCCAAACGTATTGCCAAAAACAAAAGGTGCGAGGCAACTACAAGCGGAAAGCCCATAAGCCGCCAAAAGAAAAATTTTTGTTATTAGAGCTTATAAGTACTCTTAGTAATGGAAAATTAATAATTGATAATTGATAATTTTGCTTACGCCTAATTTAGTTTTAGTTAGGAATTTTAATGGCTTACTTTATTAAATTCATTTTACTTAGTAATGGAAAATTAATAATTGATAATTGATAATTTTGCTTACGCCTGA
>JAOZMU010000207.1 GCA_029934165.1 Bacteroidales bacterium | reverse complement strand
TCTTACTTTGTTCTTACTTTGTTCTTACTTTGTTCTTACTTTGTTCTTACTTTGTCCTATTACATAGTGTATCGCAAGCCAACTTTGGCAAGCTACCGTTATCCTGTCGCACAACGCCTTTGTAAGAGTACTTATAATTGGAGCATCATCAGGAATAGGAAAAGAACTTGCGAAGTTGTTGTCTCAATATTAAAAAGTGTATGGCACTTATTTATCTGATAATCTGTTCAATACGCTTCTTGTTAGATACCATTAAGTACTTACTGTAAATACTAATTATTAACCATTATTTAACCAATTTACGATGAGAAAATTACTACTAATTTCATTAACCGCAATTATTAGTTTTGCATTTGTAAGCGACAAGCCGGCTTACGTATTATACGACAAAAAAGGTGAAACTGTAACGTACAAAAAAATGATTGCCGACATACAAACAGCCGACATCGTATTTTTTGGAGAGCTACACACCGACCCTATCGCGCATTGGATGCAGCAAGAAATCACCAAAGATTTGTTTGAAACAAAAAAACAAAACCTAATAATTGGTTCGGAAATGTTTGAAGCCGACAACCAATTGCTTATGGACGAATATTTGGCAAAATTCTATTCTGCCAAAAAATTTGAAAACGAAGCAAAACTATGGGTCAACTATCAAACTGATTATAAGCCAGTTGTCGATTTTTGCAAAGACAACAAACTGCGTTATATCGCAACCAATATTCCGCGCCGATATGCTTCTCTTGTTCATAAAAAAGGCTTTGAAGGATTAGAAAAACTAAGTGCCAAAGCCAAAACTTTGATTGGTCCGAACTTAGCCGAACAATATGACAGTACCGTAGAATGTTATGCTAATATGCTGAAAATGAAGAGCATGAAAGCAAAAGTAAACGAAAATTTGCCCAAAGCACAAGCAGCAAAAGATGTTACGATGGCACATTTCATCATCGAAAACTGGTCTGAAGGCAAACTATTTTTTCATTTCAACGGCGCATACCACTCCGATAATTTTGAAGGCATCGTTTGGTGGATTAATAAAATGAAACCCGGGCTTAACATCAAGACAATTAGCACTGTATATCAAAAAGATATTCAA
Source organism: Bacteroidales bacterium (assembly GCA_029934165.1). Classification (GTDB taxonomy): domain Bacteria; phylum Bacteroidota; class Bacteroidia; order Bacteroidales; family JAOZMU01; genus JAOZMU01. The sequence goes on along the minus strand of JAOZMU010000207.1, from coordinate 5,355 downwards.
AAACTCGAAGACGAAAATATCGACATAGCAAACTACATTTTTGCTGTTCCCGAAACAATGACGCAAACACACAAATAAACACTCGCGTAATTATCTTGCCGATTTTGAAAATGATATATTTGTCCAAAGTCTAAGTACTTATCATTTTTTGTTATGCACGGTTTTATACATAACGCAGCAAGCCGTAATTGTGTGATTACCAGCAAGCTGCGTAAAACATTAGGATGTTATTCAATTTATCAAATATCAAAATTGAAAACATTGAAATAACTAACAATAAGGTAGTTCTGAAATGTTACAAATGTTTTTAATGAAACAATTTGTCCAAAATGTAATTAAAAACCAATCGTACACAATATAATATATTCGTTTGCAGCAAACCCAAATTGTGTCCAAAAATGAAAAAAGTTAAATATTTTTTATAAATTTTGATTATCAGAAAAATAATCGTACTTTGAACAAATATTTTTGATGTAAAACAAAGACAACCAATTGATTTATAAAACTCAAACTAAGTAAGCATGAAAGAAAAAGGAACCGTTTTAGTCCCTTGGGACTTTTCGCAAATTGCAGAATATGCTTTAGCGCACTCTGCGCTATATGCCGAAGTTTTAGGAACGGAGATAACGCTCGTTCACGTTGTTAAGAAAGAAAAAGAGGTGGTCGAGGCTACAAATAAGCTCAACACAGTTGCTACGGTTACAACAAAAAAATACAACATTAAGACGAATGTTATTGTAAGAGAAGGAAGTATTTTCAACACTATTACTAATGTTGCCGAAGAAGTTAACGCACAGCTTTGTGTCATGGGAACGCATGGTATGAAGGGACTGCAAAAATTCACCGGAAGCTGGGCACTGAAAGTTATCGTGGATACGAAAGTTCCGTTTATTGTTGTGCAGTCTCCACCAAAAAACAAAAGCGTACGCGAAGTAGTATTTCCTGTCGATTTTCGAAAAGAAGACAAAGAAAAATTGGCTTGGGCATATTACCTTGCAAAATTTTACGGCGTAAAAATACGTATCTGCAAACCAGAAATCAAAGACGATTTCATGAAGAAAAAAGTAGGTGCTAACCTTCGTTTTGCAAAAAAATATCTCGAAGAACGTAACATCGACTACGATATTACTACTATCGAAGGCACAGAAGGTTTTGCTGACGCTACAATAAAATTTGCAAACGAAATCAACACCGACCTTATCTTGATTTTGACAACAAAAAATATAACGTTACAAGACTACATTCTTGGTGCAGATGAACAAAAAATTATTGCAAACAATTGGAAAATTCCTGTAATGTGCGTCAACCCTAGTGTTAGTGGCATATTAGGCTCATTTGTAACCTACTAGGTTTTTAAAATATCAAACTTTAGTTCCTAAAGCGTTGTCTCCAAAACTGGCGGCAACGTTTTTTTTAGCGCAAAAATCGAACAAATTAAATCCAAAAAAATGAAGCGGAGATATAATATTATTTTAATAGACGATGATGTAAACTATTGCGAAGAACTGCGTCGTGAAGCGAATAGTAATAAAATCAAAATAGTTCATTATCAGAACCTTGCAGATGGAATGGACGCTATCGAAAATGCAAATAAGTTCAAGGCAATTGTTTTGGACGGACGCTGCACTCTTAATGCAAACCAAAAACCGGAAACAGCAAAGAGTAGTTTTGTTTTTCATGCCATAAATAGGTTGAATGAGCTTGAGCATGAGTTTAATAGGTTTGTGCCTTTTTGCGTTAACAGCGAAACACCACAAGATTTTACGGAAGATTTATACGGAATTTGTCCTGTTTTCGAGAAACGAAAAACGCACCGCGAAATGTTTAAGTTTTTGCGCGAACAGATAAATGCCCAGCCATACATGCAAATACGTAGAGAGCATGATGATATTTTCGATTTTGTTGACGATTTTCTTTCCGAAGAGGACGAAGACCTCCTTCTTGATGTACTTGCAAATGCCGACAATGGTGACCCTGCAACAATTGTTGCAAACCTAAGTATAATGCGACGTTTGGAAGAGGCGTTGGTAGATGCAATTGCATTGAATTTCATGGGACAATCGGCAAGTAACATTGGGCATCGGAACATGAGCAGAACAAAAAATGTTCTGTATCAACTTAAAGATAAGCGTGTTTTGCCACAGTTTATTTTTGGTTTTGCGATGGATTTATACAAAGTGGCAAGCCGATACGGAAATCATGTGCCTGCTGGTAAAAACGCAGAATATATACCCACAAGTTACACAGTACGCGCATTGGTTTATGGGCTGATGGATATGTTTCGTTGGGCAGATGTTGCAATACAAAATAAAATGAAGAAGAATTAAGTTGTGTCTCAATTAGTGAATTACTAATAATAAATTATGAATTGGTTTATGCCGGATAAGTGTCATACACTTTTTAATATTGAGACAATGATTTACTATTTGACTGAAAATCAGCAATAAACAGCAAATAATGGTATAGGTTAATTTAATCTTTGTTTTAATATTCAAGTTACAAAAATTAAATTTCTACATATTTTCATCGACCAACACTATTTTGTAGGGACTATCAAATTTTTATTCCACTATTGCTCACAAAATAAAAAACGTCAAAGCCTGTTTCTGATAATAATTCTATTACCTAAGCTACAATCCAAGCATCGTTGTGCTGTACAATAGTTATTTTTAAGTTGCAGTAGAGCCTGAGTTTGCGCTGCATTTTGTGCCGGAATCCCGATACGCTGCCAATTTTTGATGATTGAATTATTTTCGGCGGCGGTTTTTTCCAACGTATTTATAGCCTTGTCCTTCATCTCTTCCTTCCCGATGGATTCTCCGTAAACAAACATAAACGGAGCAAAAGTATTGATTATCAGCGTATCAAGCATCGTATTTCCGATGTTCTTTTTTCTCTTTTTAGAGATTTTCCCAAAGACATAATGCGTGTCCCAGTATGTAGTTGTTTCTGCCCGATAAAGCTCTTTTATAACTTCTGAAGATGAGGCATTTATGGTTTTTGCAAACAGTCCGCTTGCCTTATAAATCAACGAGGCAATCTGAGCTATTCGTACCGTTGGAAAATTTGCTGGACGCAACCGCATAAACTTCCATAAATGCCCGTCAATAGGCAGTAATCCAAATTTATGCTTCAGAAATTCGTACTCAGCTTTCAAGTTCTGAAAATACTCATCTTCGTAGTCGGCATCAAGCATTCCGGCTTGTCCAAACAGCAGAGCCTCAATCTGATGCCGATTATTTTTGTGTTTCCCAAGAACAACCATCGGCAACGACCTCGCCAGCATCTCGAAAGGTTCGGCATTGAGCCGCGAACCAAGGTTGCGAAAAAGATATTGGTAAAATGTTTCCTCCCAATTATTTTTATTTTGCAATAATCGCTCTTCAATTTGCTGCGCCTTTTGCTCCAGCCTTTCAATCATCAGACGGTTAAGCCAATAGTCAACAAAAAATCTGTCAATTGCACTAACCTGATTTTCGCACGGAATCCACAATTCACCAGATTTCAAGGCGAGATAATTCTCACGGATTTTCTGCAAAACAGGCAAGCAAATTGTCGGAACAATCTTTCCTGTTGTTTGCTTTTGTGGTGCGTCATCTTTTTCTACAACTGCCAGAATGACATTATCATAAGCCTTGTCGGTGTGGTGTTTATGTTTTTTCCAATCCGATGAATTGATATGAATTTCTACATTTCCTGCCCAAAGCGTATCGCCAATCCGTATCCTTGCATCAAAAAAATCGGGACCTGCATCGGTGTTTTGTGTTCCAACAGAAAGCACTTCGACGGTCTGTCCGTCAGTAGTTTTGAGGTTTTTCATGTCAAAATGACTGAATTTCCAAACATATTGTAAAAAATCTTCGTTCATAAGAAAAGCTGATAAATTTGTTTTCTATTTTGATAGCGACTGAAAGGAAGCTCCTCAAAGCCGGTACGCAAAAAAAGTGATTATTGTTAAGTAGTAAGTTTTTCGCAAAAATACTTATAATGTTTTTCAATGTAAAAAGCCTGAGACAAAATATGAAACACGTCAAGAATTAATCTAAGTGCTATGCACTTTTTAATATTGAGGCAACGATTTACTATTTGACTGAAAATCAGCAATAAACAGCAAATAATGGTATAGGTTAATTTAATTTTCGTTCTAAAAATATAAATTTTTACGAAAAATTCACAATTTTTTATGAAAATTTTCACAATTTGTTAACAAATAACTGCCGGATAAATTTGGATAATTCAAAATTAATTATATATTTACGGCAAATCTTTCACTTTTTGTAAAAAATGAAACATTATGACTGATTTTAGCGACCCCAGAAGATTGATACCACTTAGTATTTTACTGTTTTTTGTCACATTTTTTGCTTCCTGCAACAAAGACGAAATGGCAGAGCCTGTAACCTCGTCCCAAGACGCAAGAACTACCTTAATAGTCTCAAACATCAAACATTTGCCAAAAGAAAATTGTAACGGTGTCCCAACAGCAAATCAACTCTTTACTGATGGTCATATTTTTGTTGGCGAGATAAACATCTCAAACTCAGATGATTCTATTTATGTTACCTTCCTAACAAAATACGGATGGGCTATGAAACACACAGCTATAAGCATTGGTAAATTGGAAGATATTCAATATCAACATAGAAATAGTCAAAGTATTGAAAGCTTTGAATTTAGCAATTCTCATAATTTGTTGGTAACTTCGTGGACATACAGTTTTCCAATCGAAGACTATGACGAATGTTTTTGCGTTGTTGCCAAGGCAGAAGCGTATTTGCTAAATGCCTCGAATCAAGTTTTGAAACAATCTGTGCTTCAGAACGATGGGCAAGAATTAAGCACAAATTATTCGCTCAAATATCTTGAATACTGCACTCAGTTGACACAAATAAGTGAAGTAAAAATACTCGAATTTCCCGTTGTCAATAGCAGGGGAGTAAAACGCGGTGTTCTTCGTGTTACAAATAATCAGGACTCTTTAATCCTTGAATTTGAAGTGATTGAACGATACGTAATCAGCCAAATTGGTCTTTTCGTTGGCGACAGTCAGCAGTGGTTGCATGGACAAAATAGCCTACCGCCTTTACCAATCAGTATTAAATTTAGTAATAAAATATCGAACAAATACCGCTACATAGTGTCTTTGTCAAAATATGACGATTGTTTTTCAATAATCTCTTCCATTGTAATGGTAAATTCATCTTACAACGGATACAGCGAACAGCTTTGGGTTCAAGCCTTTCCAACACAAGCCAATGGGTACAACAATTGTGTTGTTCCATATTGTATCCAAGATGTGGAATAAGGTCTAAGACTGGGATGTTAATAATTGATTATTTTGTACCCTATATGTTT
>JAOZMU010000206.1 GCA_029934165.1 Bacteroidales bacterium | reverse complement strand
TATAAGTACTCTTACAAAAATTCTTACGCTTTTTATTAACCTAAGTTGTTAATTCTCAGCTTAAACGTTTCATAAAAAATAGGTCTTATACCTTATAGTAATGGAAAATTAATAATTAATAATTTTGCTTACGCCTGATTTAGTTTTAGTTAGGAATTTTAATGGTTTACTTTATTAAATTCATTTTACATATTGATTTTAAGGCAAATTATTTATTTTAGTTTGCCAAATACGAGGAATAGTTCGTTGCAACAAAAAATTGCTGTCGATGTTAATCGGCAGCAATTTTTTATCTCCAACACCTCAAAATAATACTTAACCTATTTTTTCTTGGAGCGTCGGTTTATGTCGTTTTTTGTAGTATCAACGGGCTGTTTTCTCCTGATTTCCGTAAAGTTACGTACGATACCATCTTTCCATGTTGATTTTTCGCGTTTTGACTCAACATTTTTTATTTTTTCGGATTTGTCTGCGGTGTGAGCTTTTCTTACCACCGGACTTTGCGCTTGCAATTGTAGTGTTGCCGCAAATATTGCAATTAATATTAATAACTTTTTCATAACTTTTATTTTACGTTATTCACCACTATCTGTAACGGATAAAAATATGTGCTTACTTAAATTTTAAGGTTATATGTTTTTTGTTTAAGATTTCATTTTTGTCATTTTTTAGCTCAAAGCAAAGATACATCTTTTTTACCGGCATTCTACGCAATGAAACCAACATACTTTCTTTGTCGTTAGCATTGTCAAGTAATAGGTTTTTCAGGTTGACGCTACATTTTATTGTCTTATTTTTAACGGTAGAATTGCTCAAATTGTTTTTGCTAGGAGTGTAAAACCATGAGTTGTAACCGTTTAATCCAACAACGATAGTCTCTGTTTGGTTATTCAAATCGAATGCAAATGGGTGATTTGCCAAAAATAGAATGTCGCCAATTGTTTCGTCGTTGTCAAAGCGTTTATAAACAGACTTTTGCGTTGTGGCAATAAAGTCAAGCTTCACCCATTTTTCTGTTGTGTCTGTGTACGGCATATCGAAATTTAAACGAAAGGGAGCTTTTCGTAATTTACAGGTATTCGATTTTAGCTTAGATAGTTCGGAGTTTTGAATAATTTGCAATTCAATATTTTGAGCAAAGATGTTTTGAGAGATAATCAATGTAAAAAAAACAAATAAATATTTCATGTTTATTATTTTAAAATTAAGCCTGTAATGCAATTTATTATTTCACCATTGTCGGTGTGGCTTAAAGCCACACCGATAGTAATTTGACTATTTCTTTTTATAGCCTTTATTCGTTTTGGTTGTTTCTGCCAAAAGGACATTTTCAAGTTTTGTTCCTTTCAGTAAATTTCCAAAAACATCGGCAATGCTTTTCCCGCCAAGAATTGATAATGGTGCCATCGATTCTGCCATTTTTTCGGCAAGTGCTTTGTCGCCAAACGACTGAAGCGCAGCGATTAAGTCTGGCGAAACAGCTTTTGCTTTGCCCACAACTGCATCGACGTCTGCTTTGATTTCTAGCAGTTTTTGGTCTAACGCTTTTTGTGCCATTTCAAGTTCCAGCTCTTTGGTAGCTTTTTTGCGTTCCAGCTCGCTTGTATCTATCTGTGTCAGAATTTCTTGACGCGCAAGTTTAGCTTCGAGAGCATTTTGTTGCGATTGTACTTCGGATTGCAATTTTGCCAAAGTAAGCAATAAATGTTTTTCTACTTCTTGTTTCTCTAAATCAATGTTTTGCTGGCGTGTTGTCGATTGTTCAACAACAATTTGTCGCGAAATATTTTCGGTTTCCTTCGTAAATTTCAACATATTCTGCTGGGCAACAATTTCCAGTTTTTGCTTTACTTCTTGGTGTTGTGCATCAAAAAGTAGTGCTTCGACATCTTCATCTAATAGGCTGATATCTAACACTTCGACATCATAAATAACCATTCCGTTTTCTTTGAATTTTCCGCCCTGTCGCGAGCCAGATTCATCAACTTTGCCCAGAATAATATCTCGCAAAATATCAATTCCGCGCGCATAAAATTCGGTTACAGGAATTTTTTGTACCGCATTTCGTATTTTAGAGCGCAAATGGTCTGTTAGGAATTTTACATAATTTTCTACATTAAACCATTTTTCGGGGTCATCGGTAAAATTCACTCGATACGAAAGTGTTATCTGAGTTGGACATAAATCTTTTGTTTCAACTTCAACAATATCAGATACTTTGTTGTGCAACGCACGTAAATAAACCGATTTTATTGTATTATCGTCATTTTTTGGTTTTCCGGTCGAAAGTTCTATAACTGCCAGATTCTCATCATATTCCAATAAATATGTTTGCGGTCCGACAATTACCTTACGAACACCAGTTTTTCCGGTTACCAGAACAGCATATCCCGTCCAAACTTCCACAGTAACAGCACCTTCGTATTTTGTGTCCAGCGTAATAGTGCGTGCCGTAGTGTAACTTTGGCTACGTACAAATTCGTCGCTGGCAATTTCGGCAAGCATTTCCTTCTTATCCTGAATCGCATCTTGCATCTGAAGAGGCATTTGCTGCTGCAATTTTGGTGCAGGAATATAGTCCTGACAAACTTCTTTTTCTTGTGCAAACTCCTGCAATTTCTCGTTATATTCCAAAACTTCGACATTGCCTGGATACCATAAATTAGCTTGTTTTGGCGACAAAACTCGACGCACAATAACGGCTTCGCGAGGGTCTGGCAAGAACATACAAGGTCCTTTTTTTAGCGAAATTTGTCCGGTTTTTCGGTTCAAATAATAACGCCCTTCGCCTGGCGGAATTGCAACGGCATGATATAACTCTTGCTCGCCATATTTTATCAAAGCGTGTTCTGGGCGAGGGTAATAAATCATTTGCTCTTTTCCTGTTATAAACAACTCTTCTCCAATGCGATACGTCTTTTCACCTTCGGTATATGGCGAAATTACTTTCACATAAATTCCGCTTGTTTCGTTCAGCTCAATAGCCTTAAATTTGCGGTGTCCATTTTTCACAAAAAACGTCTCAGTTGGCTGAGGTATAACAACATCGGGACCTTTTATGTAGCGTTTATTTCCGTTTTCATCAAGCAAAATACAGTATTCCAAACGTTCTAGCGTAACTGCATGCCGAATATAATTTCTGTTAATATCTGGCACAACTTCAATTCCTGTCGGTGGAATGTAAAAAGAAACATCGCTTCCCTTGATAACCAGCAACTTACCAACAGCTAAATTAGGCGCATCGCTTGCCGGCAAGACAATTTCATCTTTGGCAGTTTCGTCCGAAGCATCGGCTTTTTGCGGCATAATAACAGCCTTATTCCAGTTTTTTCGTGCCTGTTCTTCCTCATAAACCCTTACCAACAAATACTGATTTGAGCGCAGTCGGTGTCCTTTCAAAACGCGCACCATTTGACCTGGCCACAGCGCAAAAAATGTCGGTCCGGGCAAGTTCACTTTTCGTCCAATATCCAGTGTTGGTAGGTTGTTTGCAGTCCCTGGTGTAGGTTGCTTATTTTCTGCTTGCGGATTTTTTAACACAACATACCAACCCTCTGGCACGGTGGTAAATGTTTTTATCGACTCTTCAAGAGAACAAACTTTGAAACGTTTGATTTTCTCGTCAAAATAAACAGGCTGGTCGGTGTTAGCCATACTTGTTTTGAAAGGTCCAACATAGGCAACAATATGCCCTTTTGTTTGGTCAGAAATGTAGGCAAATTCGTTGGGTGCAAGCACCAAGTCTCGTTCGCGGTTGTTTGACATAGCTCGTTGTTTTTAGTTTACAGTGATATAATGTTCATAAAAAAGTATCTTTCCTGTTTTAGAAACTCCCTCAATAACAACCCGAAAGCGTCCTTTTATGTCAGAAGTAAAAAACGAAATTTTTGTTTTTTGTTTATGCCGAATTGCTAATTTGGGATTCCAAAAAAGCGTTATTCGATTATCGGGCGTTTGTAGGTTTTTACTTTTTTCGTAATTTGGCGCAACAAATTTCACAAAACTCTGATAACCAGTAGTATCAAATTCAATTTCGCCTGTAACATAATATCCACGTTTTGTAAAAACAGAAATTACCCCATTTGCTCCTCTTTGCCCGAAAATTCCAGTATTTCCAGCACTTTTCAAAATTTCAACACGGTCAACATCTTGCGGGTTTATGGCATCTAATGTAGAGTAATCTGTTGGCATTCCGTCTATTAGCACAAGCGGATTTGATGAGCCTGTCATAGTGCCAGCACCTCGCAACGATGCCGAATTACTGCCCAGCGTCATTCCGGGTACTTTTCCGCGAAGAGCCTCAGTAAGAGACGAATAATGGCTATTGGTTTCATCAAAAACTATAACATTATCAGCGCGGTCGTATATTCGTGTACGAGGCGGCAAATCAGAATCTTCGTCCATAATATCTGCATGGATATAATGCTCGCGATATTTATCAATTTCGTTGTCGGCGACAGATTTTTCAGCCAAATATGCACGAGCTTTATCGCTGATATTCAATGGAGTATCATAGAAAAAATCGTAGCCAATTTCAGGATTTTTCGGGTCAATAACCTCGATTGCCATATTCTTTCGTCCGTTTTTGTTTTTGGCTTCAATGAAAATTGTTGTCGTATCGTAAAAATTCAAATCACCAAACGAAAATTCGCCATTTTCCTTTGCTTTTGTTTTAAGTGGCTCATAGTATTCGCTTAATACACTGAGCTTTATGACGCTTCCCTTTGCCGGAAAACTCATAACACGCTCAACACGCCCATTGATAGATATTGCCCTTTCTCTGCCATGTTTTGGAGTGCGAATAGTGTCGTTAATTAACTCAAAATCAACCTTTGAACTTTGCGAAGCAATCAGCAAATTATCAATATATTCGTCATCAGTGTACACATTTTCCGGAAGAAGCCGAAGCCTGTTTTCGGTACTTGCATCTACCAAAAGGCTCGAAAGAATGTTTTTTCTGCGTAAGTCTATTTCTGCATCATCGCCAAAAAACGAAACCGAAACCGAAAGATTTTGCATTTCATCAAATTCGGAGTCAATTTCTAATTCAACCTTTTCGCGTGTCGAAAAAGCTGTTTTATTACTTTTAACTATCAAATTATTTCGCTCTTTACGGTTGTAAATCAGTCTCTTGCCAAGTACATTTAGTCTTGCGTCCAAAAGAACAAACTCTATTATTCCTTTAGTTAAAACTTTTTTGTTTATGCTATAATGTAGTTCTTTACCTTTATACGTAATTGCCTCAGACCAAACCACTTTGCCCGATTTATGCGCAACAAGAACAAGTTCATTTTCGTTTCTGTCTGCCGATACATCGCGTGCTGTAACAATCTGAACTTCAAAGGAATTAGCGTTATTCTTAATTGACAATAAAAAGGACTCAACCTTTGCCGATTGGATAGAAAACCGTTTCCGTTTGCCGTTTTTTCCAGTTGCCTCGACATAATAATCGGTCTCCTTTTCAGCTTGAAACACAAAACTACCAATGCCGTTTTTTGTTGTGGTAGAGCCAATTAGCTTCTGCTTTTTTTTCTCATAAAGTTTTGCCTCCACCTCGGTTTTATGCCCTGAAAAATCTGTTGCCGAAAACACAATTTTATTTTCTACATCGGCAATTATATTTCCACTTTCGGGAAAAAAATGTATCTGTGGTTTACGAGATTTTCTTTTATTTTTTCTTATAGCTTTTCGCGAAAACACCTTAAACTCTCTGTAATTGTACGGATTAACAATTGTAATTGGTTTTGAGAAGAGAAAACCTGATGAAAAATTTTGCATTATTCGCGTGTATGCTCGTAGTATATAAACCCCCTCGCGCTTTTTTTTGGGCAGCAGAAAACGTCCGTTTGCATAGCCGTTTTTCACCTCAAGAAGAACATGGTCTGTTCTTTTCTTCTCAAAATCAATTAGTTCCACGTACAAATTTCGGCACATCGTATCTGGCAATCCATTTTGTGCATCTAAAATCCAACCCGAAAACCAAATTACCTCACCACTATGATAAATATTTCTATCTGTCTGAATATAAATCTGTTGAGAAATATAATTTTCTGCATAATTTTGCAAAAAATCCAAAAGCCGTTTTATCGGGTTTCCTGTCATCGCGCTTGCAGGCTGCGAAAAAAGCGAAAAAGCAAGTGCAAAAGCGAAAAAAAAACGCACATAAAATTTTAATTTTGTCATCATCTGAGTTTATGTCGTTGTTTCATAACACACGGCTTGGTGGCGGTGTTATTGCGGACACCAAACCAATAATAGCGTTTTTGTTTTTTATTTTCAATTTACTGCTTATAGAAATTTATCATTATTGTCGGTGTAACTTTAAGCTGTATCGTTAGTGTTGTCAATAACCGTTATTAATCTGATTGCCAATACCTTTCCTGATAAATAACATTATTTGCTCAATTCCACAAAAAAGTGATAAATTTTTAGTTGTTTTTTATTCCTTTCATGCTT
>JAOZMU010000205.1 GCA_029934165.1 Bacteroidales bacterium | reverse complement strand
ATTTGGTTTACTCAAATATACAAAATTTGTCCAACTTTAGACGGGTAGCCAAAACATTGAAAGTGTAGAATGCAATTTTGGCGCAGGACTTTATCCCGATAGATTTATTATTAAGTTAAACAGCAACAGCGAAAATGCTTTTGAAAATGTAAGAAAGGCAATTGATACTCATTTGAGTGTCTTTGTTTTAAAGATAAAAAAGCATTTTGAAGAAAAAGCAAAAGGCAAAACTGATGCGAAGCGAGCAAAAAATGTATTTGATAAATTCGACAAAGAATTTATAGAAAAATACTTTCAATTTTATTTCATCGAAAAAGAGCTTGATATTGAGGATAATCCGATAATTGAATTAAGTAAAATTCTTGATACTATTGAATTGCAAAGCAGCTTTGTAGCAAAAGAAAACATCAACTTAATTTCGGAATTTTTGTATTTTGTGAATGGCTCGTTTCTGTTTGATGATGCTTTTCATAAAGGTTGTAAAGACAAAAAAAGGCGTTTTAAGTCTATTCCTGAAATTGCTGCAACAGATTTGATAACAGACGAATTTCAGAAACAAATTCAAAACAAATTAGATGATGATGCTGGCTTTTATGAAGAGTTACGCAAAATGGATGATTTTAAAACCAGTCATAAATATATTGCTATTGTTCAGGCAGATGGAGATGGAATCGGCGAAACAATAAAGCAACTTTATAAAACTAAAAAGATACCTGGTTTACAATCCTTTTCTAAAGATTTGCTTGATTTTGCAAAGAATGCTGTTAAGTTAATAAATGACTTTGGTGGCGCACCGATATATGCAGGTGGCGACGATTTGCTGTTTTTTGCACCCGTAAGAACTTCAAAATCAATCACTCCAAAAGGAAAAGAAAAAGATGTTTACTCAGTTTTTGATTTGGTTGATTGGATTGATGATGAATTTTCAACCAAATTTAAAGAATCAGGTGCTACCCTTTCCTACGGCTTGTCAATTTCGTACTACAAATTTCCGATGGCAGAGGCTCTTTCTCAAGCTATGGATTTGTTGTTTGGCAATGCAAAGAAATATACTTTTAAAGGAGGCGAAGAGAAAAATGCCGTAGCTTTCCGTGTTTTGAAACACAGCGGACAATTTTTTGACGGCATAATGCGCAAAAATTCTGATGTTTATGAAGGTTTTAAAAATCTGCTAAGTCTCAACACAGATAATCTTGCTTTTCTTAATTCTGTTCCGCACAAAGTTCTTGCAAACGAGGTGATTATCAATGAAGTTGGAAATGACCCCATCAAAGTAAAAAACTTTATCGACAATAATTTTGATGAAGGCGTGCATAAAACAGAGCCGTTTGTGGATTTTCTCAATTCTCTGAAAACTTATATTCCAAAGGTTTACAAAGAATATAAACCTCTTACAGAAGAAGAAATTAAAGAGGAAAAACAAGACGACAGAATAAAAACTCTTCACAGCACATTGCGATTAGTAAAATTTTTAAACCGAAAAGACAATGAGTAAATATCTGATAAAATTACGACCAGTAGAAAGTTATTTTTTCGGTGGCGAAAACACTTTCGGCGAAGACAGGCTTGTGCAAAACTACTACGTAAAATCTAATTATTATCCGCAACAAACCAGTTTGCTCGGAATGCTTAGATTTCAATTGTTGAAAAACAATGGTTTACTGCCACTGCATAAAAACAATAATAAGGACAATGCAGCGAAACTCATAGGCGAAAAAAGTTTTGATTTGCAAAAAGCAGAACAAACTTTTGGTGCAATAAAAAACATTTCGCCACTTTTTTTGATGGAAAAAGACGAAAAATATTATTTTTCGCCTAAATATGAAGGTGTTAGCCTTAAAGAAGAAAAAAGTGGTAAATCAAGTTTGAATGATAACAGGGATTTTGTGCCGATTTTGGACAGATATAATGTAAAAAACAATTATCCTGAGCTTGTCAAACCAACAAACGGTGGCAAGTCAAAAACCTTTGAACAAGTTTTTCTCCCGAAAGAAAAAGTAGGCATAACCAAAGGTGCAGACGGAGCAACAGAAGAAGGAGCTTTTTATCGTCAGGTTGTGTATTCGCTGAAAAAAGATTGGGAATTTGCTTTTTATGCCGAAATTGAGGACAATGCAAAGTTTGAAAATGATATTATAACGCTTGGTGGCGAAAATTCAAAATTCCGAATGGAAATTAAAAAAGCTACCGAGACTTATGAAAAAGCGTTCAATATCGAAACTGGTAAAAACAATATTGTTATTTTAATGAGCGATGCCATTGTAAATGAGGATATTTACGAACATTGCAAATTTGCGATAACAGAAACGGCAGATTTCAGGTTTATAAAAACCAACACAAAAAACACCAAAAATTTTGATGACAAACCAAAAAAGGGAAACAAAATGAATCTTCTGAAACGTGGTTCAATTCTTTTTCCGAAAGATTTTGCGGAACTCGAAAAGTGTTTCCAATTTGGTAGTTATCAGGATTTTGGATTTAATATTTTTAAAACAGTAAAAAACTTATAAAATATAAAGATATGTCAAATAAAATATATTCAATCAGAGCATTATCGAATATGCACGTCGGTAGTGGCGACAACAATTACGGAGTAATCGACAATTTGGTTCAGCGTGATGTAGTTACCAAACTGCCAACCATCCACTCATCGAGCCTAAAAGGTGCTTTGCGCGAATTTATGCGAGCAGAATTTCCTGATGTTGAAATTAACGACACAGGAAAATTTGAAATTTCTAAAGCGGTAAAAGCAATTTTTGGTGGCGAAAGACAAAAAGGCGGTTATAACTTTTTTGATGCCAGTTTGATTTCAATTCCCGTGCGAAGCAACAAACGACCATTTTATAGAGCTACGTGTCCGTCTCTTTTAGAGGAGTTTAAGAATAAAATTGAAGTGTTTTGTAGCGAAGAAACAAAAAATGAGCTAATCAGCACATTAGACAAGTTTATTGCCTTGAATCAAAAAGAGAAACCATTTATTTTTGAAAATGCCAAAGGAGTTGTTTTAGAGAGTTTTAAAGCAGAAATTTGTGATGAAATTGAAAAGGCAGAATACGTTGTTTTAGAAAAATATGTTGGCAAAAACATAGCTCTATTTTCAAATGAAGACTTCAATGAGATAGCGGGCAAGGATGCACTTCCTGTCATTGCTCGCAATTGCCTCGAAAACGGACAAAGCACAAACCTTTGGTACGAGGAGATTGTTCCGCGCGAAAGTAGGTTTTTAACCGTTATTCTTTCGGACGGAAAGAGCGATAGCAACTTTGCGAAAATTACGGAAAAACCTGTGCAGATTGGCGCAAACGCAACTATTGGTTATGGTTTTTGTGATGTTAAACCTCTTTAAAACAGCTAACAATGAAGATAATAGATAAAATGATACCAATTGCAATATATGCAATTGAAACTTCGGAGCTTATAAAAAACGGAAAAATTCCGAGCGAATTTAAAAGTTATATTTCTTCTTTCGGTGCGGCAAGCATGCAATCTGGTTTGTTGGCAGCATTGGCGTTTTACCACAGCGAAACAGAAGCAGGAAAAAAGCGTAAAAAAGTTATGAATGTTATTTATAAAGTACTGGAAAAGAGCAACGACGATTATAAAGACACGGCTTACGACAACTTGTTTCTTTACGCAAAGCACAATAAAGAAAAACTTGCCGAAATAAAAGCAGACATTATGAATGCGGCTGTGGCGGTGAAACTTGCAATGCGTACTTTTGAATTTGACAAAAACAATTAGATTATGAGCAATTCAAATATAGGCTGGCTTTTCTACAAAGACTATTATTCGGGAATAGGGACGGAACGCCAGCAACAATACGAGGCAAAAAACCTGAAAATTTTTGGGCAAGTATTTGATAAAAATGATGTGGCAAGTGCTGTGAAAAAAGAGTTTAACTTTTGTCTTACAACCACTTACCCAGGCGTGCTGATTGGCAGCGGCTACACACACGAAGCCGAAAAAAACAAAGACGATGCGCAAGGCGAACTAAAGCTTGGTTTCTTTTTCGACCACACAACAGGAATGCCACTAATTCCGGGTTCTTCTGTAAAAGGACTTTTGCGAAGCGTGTTTCCATCGTCCGATAAGTTGGACAAAAACGGCGAAATCAAAATGAAAAATAGCGCAAGGCGAAAAGAGTGGATAAAAGAGCTTTTGTGCGAAATTTCTTCTGATTTGGCAAATATGGATGTTGATAAACTCGAAAAGCAAATTTTTGACGGAGTTGATACCGACAAAACAACCGAAAAGAAAACTGTATATCTTTCTGTTTATGAGCGAGATATTTTTCATGATGCAGTAATCACGGAAGGCAACAAAAAAGGCAAATTTCTCGGCAACGACTATATAACGCCACACGGCGATAATCCGCTCAAAAACCCAACGCCTTTGCAGTTTATGAAGATTTTGCCCGAGGTAACTTTTGAGTTTCGTTTCGACCTGAAAGCTTCTGTTATAGATGGAGTTACAATAACAGCCGAACAAAAGAAAACACTTTTCAAGACAATTATCAAAGAGATAGGCATCGGAGCAAAAACCAACGTTGGCTACGGACAGATGGAATAAAAACAAGTGGCAAAATGAGCAAATATTTTTCTTTTGCGCATTTTGCCGCCTTTCCAAAAAAACGTTATCTTGCAAAAGCTCTTTGATATTTTGTTTTCTGCCAAACGTAAGCCAAAATTTTAAAAGCTGCGAGCCTTCGGGCTATTGAGACTTGTACTGCCGTCGATATTCTGTGCGTTTCGACCGTTTACCGCAGCTGCGAGCCTTCGGGCTATTGAAACAAACCAGACAGGACTTGGAGACCTGTCTGGTTTGTTTGCAAAATCCCGTAGGGATGGCATGTTTGTAGCCCAGTATGCAGCGCAGCGGAATGCTGGGTTTAGTAGATTGCTAGTTTTTTGTGGAATGATTAATTTTGCGTAATGCTAGGTTTTGGGATAGAGACAAACCAGACAGGTTTTTAAAACCTGTCTGGTTTTTTTGTGTAAAATTCCGTAGGAATGAAATGTTTGTAGCCCAGTATGCAGCGTAGCGGAATGCTGGGTTTTATGGGGTGCTAGGTTTTGCAGAATGTTAGGTTTTGCAGAATGTTATGTTTTGCGAAATGCTGGGTTTTGCGAAATGTTAGATTTTGTTTGTGGGTTTGGTATTTTTCTGCGGAAATTTTGTAAGTTTATGGTTTATTGCATATAAAAAAACACAAAGTCAATATGCTTTCTTTCAAAGGTTTATCCAACAAAATAATATCCGCACATCAGTTTTTTCACAATAGCGCAACCAAGGCAATCAATACAAGCCTTACCGTTCGTAATTGGCTTATAGGTTGTTATATCGTGGAGTATGAGCAAAACGGCAAGGACAAGGCAGCCTACGGAACAGCATTATTGCAAAAACTCGAACAGAGGTTAAAAAATACGGATATAAAAGGGCTTACTGAAAGACGTTTTAGAGATTACCGAAAATTTTATCAATATTACCCTCAGATTCGGCAGTCGCTAACCGCCATTTTCGAGAAAAGCGCAATTCGGCAGTTGCCAACCGCCGAATTACTTCCTGTTGATTTACAGACTTTGCAAAACCAAGACCCGAAGCAAACAAACAATTTGCTGATTGATGGCGAAAGAGTGATTACAAAATTGTCGTACTCGCACATTGAGCAGCTTATTCGCATCGGCGACCAACTGAAACGAAGCTTCTATGAAATTGAGTGCATGCGTGGCACGTGGAGCGTTAGCGAGCTGAAAAGACAAATTGCAACGCTTTATTTCGAGCGGTCGGGTCTGTCTAAAGACAAAGAAAAACTTAGTCGGTTGATACATGAAAAGGCTGATTTGCAAACACCTGCAAATTTGTTGAAAAATCCGATGACTTTTGAATTTTTAGACCTTCCCGTAAAAGATGTTTTGGAAGAGAGCGACATAGAACAGGCTTTGATTGACAATCTGCAACTATTTCTTTTGGAACTTGGAAACGGTTTTTGTTTTGAAGCTCGCCAAAAACGGATTCTGATTGATGACGAATATTTTTATATCGACTTGGTTTTTTATCACCGAATACTGCGCTCGCACGTTATCATTGAGATTAAAAACGACGAATTTAAACACGAACACATCGGGCAATTAGAAGTTTATTTGCAATATTACAAACACGAAATAATGCAGGCGCACGACCGCGAGCCAATAGGAATTTTGCTTTGCACGAAGAGTAAAAAAACAATGGTAAAGTATGCTACCACAGCAAAAGAAAATGTATTTGTAAACGAATATCTACTACAACTGCCAACACGCGAAGAACTCGAAAAATTAGTTATGAGACTGATAACAGACTGATAGACAGATTGTTTACCGCAGCTACTCGCTCTTCGGGCTATTGAGACAAACCAGACAGGACTTGGAGACCTGTCTGGTTTTTTTGTGCAAAAAACTTCGTAGGAATGAAATATTTGTATGCCCAG
>JAOZMU010000204.1 GCA_029934165.1 Bacteroidales bacterium | reverse complement strand
GTACTCTTACAAAAGTTCTTACGCTTTTTATTAACCTAAGTTGTTAATAGTCAGCAAAAACATTTCATGAAAATTAGGTCTTAGACCTTATTTCAGCTGTTATCATGTTTTAGAACTAAATTTTATAAAAACTAATAAACTAAATTTTATGAAATTATTTTCGATTTTTTCAATTTGCATCGCACTTGTTTTCGGGTTATTACTACATACAAATGCTGGCGATAGTTTTTTACCGACTAAGGACGGCAAAAAAACGCAAACTCTTTTTACTATTGAGCGAAGTATGAACAAGAATATTGTGAAATATGATGCCCAGTTTATTGAGAATGGAAAAATAGACCCCAAAAAACCAATAGATATTTATTGGATCATGGAAAACTCTGGAGAGCGTGAAGAGTTGAATTTTTTTGAGCGAAAAGCAGCTTATGGCATTGTTGTTAGTGAGATTAATGAAGAACAAAACGCCATGGATTTTGTTGTTAACGCTGTGAAAAAGAAGAAGATGAAGCTACTCCTTGACAAGGAAGGACGTGCCTACACTCAGATAATAATTGATGGAAAAATCTCTAAACTAACCAAAGTTTATGTGAAGGCGCACCCAAAAAAAATCTTAAAAGTGCTTTACATTGATTTTTTTGGAGTAGATGCTAAAACAGGAAAAGCTGTTTACGAAAAATATTTTCCGTAATAGTAAAATTACGCGGCAACAAAAAAGGCTATCTGTAAAAGATAGCCTTTTTTGTCGGGGTGAGTAGACTCGAACTACCGACCTCACGCCCCCCAGACGCGTACTCTAACCAACTGAGCTACACCCCGAACATGAGCGCAAAAGTATAAAACTGACTGAATTTTCCAAAATCTGAATCCTGTTTTTTAATAATTACTGTCGGTGTCAAATGAAAAATAATTGCGTCAAAAAATTCAAATTTATTTTTAAGTGCCACCGCACTTTTTAATATTGAGACAACGATTTACTATTTGACTAAAAATCAGCAACAAACAGCAAATAATGGTATAGGTTAATTTAATCTTCGTTCTAATTGTTACTAATCGTTTACTTTTTGTAGTTTTGTTTAGTCCGAAAAGCATAAAAACTTTTGTAAGAGTGTTTATTTAAGCTCATAGTGCAATCTATTGGAACGTATTTTGTTGATATTCATGTTTATAGCAATTAGAAAAATGCCATTTTTTTCGTACATACTTAATAGTTACTTAATAATTAAAAATGAAGAAATTATCTCTATTCTGGTTTTGTATGCTCATTACAAGTGCTTTAATTGCTCAGAATTACACATTTTTCGGAGCGCAGACAATAATGGGAAATGGACAATTTTCCTTAGATAACTCGCCTGAAAATCAAGGGATTACGAAATCTGTTCCGTATCATTTTTTTGCAGGAGTTGCCGTTACACAACGCTGGGAGGATAAATGGAGTTTTGAAATTGGAGCAAATAGACTTTTTCAAAATTTTAGTTTTCGCGATGATAAAATTTCCGGAAATAATCTGGATACAAATTTTACTTGCGATTTGGATAAAAAAGTTGCGCATTTTTTTGCGGGCATTCAACGTTCTGTCGAGCTTTCGCCAGCAAATTATTTGTACTTGCAAACTAATGTCGGACTTGCTCTGGTTGGAAAAACCGATGAGAACAAAATATCACGATTTGATAATTTGATAATTAATAATAGTTTTAAATACAATGGTGGTTATTTTTCTTTTATGCCAGAAATTGGCTTCGAGCATATTAACACCTATCATAATAAGTGGAGTATTGGCTTTGGAGCAAATATTACTGGAGCTAAAATACTGGAAGGTACTTATGATATTATAGATACGCTTGGGCATAATTTGACTTCACATAATTTTAGCTCGAACGGTTTGTTTTTTTATGTCAGGTTTAAGTTTGATATTGCCTTAGATTATAAAATTAGTGGAAAATTGCCGTGGAATAAACCATCGCAAGTTGTTGGAAATCCGATAACTACCGACAATCCAATGCCGGATAATATTGATGGACGACAAACGGAATCGATGGCAACTATATATGTAAAATCGCGTAATATTACTGTGTCAATTTTCGATGATACCGAAGAAGATGGAGATGTGGTTTCGTTGCTTTTCAATAATAGCAACGTACTGACAGAGCATGAATTAACAACTAAGAAACACGCCTTAAACCTTAAACTTGCGTATTTATACAATCATCTAATTTTATACTCGGTCGATTACGGAAAAACACCTCCTTGCACGGCTTCTCTTCTGATAAATGATGGCTATAATCAGCAACAAATCAAGTTTCATGCATCTACAAAAAGTTGCGGAGTCATTACTATTGTTTATAAACCTTAGTAATGGAAAATTAATAATTATTAATTTTGTTTACGCCTGATTTAGTTTTAGTTAGGGATTTTAATGGCTTACTTTATTAAATTCATTTTACTTACAAAAGTTCTTACGCTTTTTATTAACATAAGTTGTTAATTCACAGCTTAAACGTTTCATAAAAAATAGGTCTTAGAATAAAGAGCAAATTAACCTATACCATTTTTTGCTGTTTTTTGCTGATTTTCAGTCAAATCGTAAATCATTATCTCAATATTAAAAATAACATGGCACTTAGATTTTAAATTGATTTTTATGAACAAAGCCTGAAGAAATAACTTTCGTTGTCGAGTTAATCATTTTTTTAGTTATTTTTGGAGTAAATTTTTCTCGAATATTACTGCGTAACTTTTGAATAACGTTTAAATTATTACATAAAAATCCTAATAAGTAGGTGCGAAAAAATGAACGCAACTTTTCGAGTTGTTATTAACTTGAATATAAGCTATATACAAATCTTAATAAATAGCACTATGTGCTTAAAATTAATAATTAAATCTCATGGTAGAAAAATTGAAGAAATTATTTATTTTTTGTTTTCTTTCGGTTAGTATAATTGCATGTAACTCAGGAAGTGAGAACGGTAATGATGGCAAGGATAATGATAGTACCAAAAAAGCGGAAACCGGCTACGAAAAGCCACGCTCGATGTTGTACGATGGTAGGAAACCGGATATTTCGGAATTTAACAAAGAAAACTTTTACCCAATCGGGTGGTCGAAAAATGGTCATTTTGCCTTTGTCAAAACAGACACCGAGCAGGGTAGTGGCTTTTTTAATTTTCGCCTTGAAATTTTGAAAATGGCTGAAAATGAGGATAGTTGGAACTGGAATGCGCCAGAAGAAATTGAGGCAACCGATACTTCTTTTTCTATGTTATGGAATAAAAATAGAGCAGTTTTTAGCAAGGAGTTGAAAAAATATAAAATAATTCCGGAGTTAGATTATAAAATTCAACCTCTTATTTTCACAACGAAAGGAAATAATTTTAAGATTAGCCTTGAGAAGGAAGAAAAAACAAACTTAGAATTTAACATAAATGTTGTCAGTAGTGCGCAAGTTATAATTGAATCGCCTGAATTGGGGGTAAAAACATTTACGCATAAAATTGAAAATGATGATTTTTGGGTTGCTGATATTAAAATTTCTGGATACATCAAATCGCCGCATCACGATGATATTATTGGAATAATTTATTCTTTAGAAAGAATGGGATTTGAAGGACCGCCAAACGATATTTATTTTCATGTTATTGGCTGCGATTTAAGTGCTGGTTTTTCGAAATAGCAGAAACATTATTGTAACAATCTGGTTTAATGTTAATTAGAAAGTAGGTTGTTACAATATTATTATTAATAAAAACCTCGGTACTTCAATTACAGAGTATGTTATTATATTTGTGAGTAATGCGTACTGATTTCTTTTTTGAAGATATTTATATGTTTTCAAAATAAGTGTGTGCGTAAAGATAAACAATGTTTTTGTTGATATTATTTGCCTGAATATCAACATAATACTTTTATGAAATATTGGCATTTTGTATTAATAAATTAGTAACACGCAGGTTTTTATGCGATTATTTGTATATTAGAAACGAAAACTAACGGTAAAAACTTAATAAAATGAGTATTGGATTGGTAATATTATTAGGAGTTATTGGATTTATTTTTATTGCAGGATTTTTTGGTGCTAAAGAAGCAAAAAGAGCTGGAATTAAGGCTAAAAAATTATTCAAGGCGATTGATGAGAAGTATGAGGAATTTATTGAAAAGAAAATAGCTAGTCATATTTTGAATAACGACTCTATTGAGATTAATATAGAAACTTATAAAAAAGAGGTGATTACGGTGATAAAGCCTGATATTGAGGCTCTTATCGAACATATTAATGCGACTACTTATTCGTCTGTTAACGTAGAATATAACTCTACGTATTTTAACAATGCTACTCAAATGACTATTACTTATTTTGCAAAAAGCAGGAAAAACGAAGGCAAAGTGCTGACAAAGCAAGACGAAGCCGATTTTTTTATCGCATTCGGCGATGGTATTGCAGCAGATTTAACAACACGAAAGTTAGAATTAGGCTCTCGGTATTAAATTGGTGCGTAAAAACACACAAACTTTTTCATGTCGTTATTTGCTTGAATATCAGCTATATACAATTCCTGACAAGACTTATCAGCCAATTCTTAGTTTATCTCATTTTCGCTTTTTAGATGCGTTTTGATTTTCCTAATAACTTCGTCATTTCTAAATGGTTTACTAATATAATCGTCCATTCCCGCTGCCAAACAATTTTCTCTGTCGCCAGATAAGGCATTGGCTGTGATGGCGATTATTGGTGTCCGAAGCCCTGTTCCATATTCAACTTCTCGGATTTTTATTGTCGCTTTTATGCCATCCATCACCGGCATTTGAACGTCCATAAGTATAATATCGTATCTTGTTTTTGCAAATTTATCCAAGGCTTCCTTCCCATTTTTTGCAATGTCGATGCTTTTAACCAATTTTTTTAGCGTGAGTTCAATTATTTTTTGGTTAATATCGTTATCTTCAACTAAAAGAACATTTGCATCTTGCATCTGAACCTCAGCCATTACCGATAAATTGTTTATTTGTAGTTTCTTGTCCAACACAATTTCTTCGCTATCAACGGTGCTGTGGATACGTTCAAATTTCATTGAGAATGAAAATTCTGTCTTGCCATGAGTATTTCTAACCCGAAAATATCCACCCTCTTTTTCGATAATTTGTTTTGTTGTATCCAAATCCAAAACTTTGATATATTTTTTTGTTATCTCTTTTTCCTGTACATAGCTCACATATTCGGCGTTTTTGCTTTCTGATGTAATATCCATATTATTAACAACTTGACTACTCAAAAGTTCGAAAGTACAGGTAATTGTTTTGTCAATAATAGATTTTAGGCTGATGATAACTTCAAGTTCATTGTCTGTTTTTTTTAGGTTTTTAATAAAAGTTTCAATAAGATTTAGAAGTATTTGTTTTACAACAATTGGGTTTCCTAATACCTTCTTAGGTATTTCATTGGAAAATTCGTATTTGAAGTTTATAGCTTCATTTTTTCGGTTTGAAAATACGTCAAGTGTGTTGTTTACAGTCAATTGAAGGTTGAAGTTGATTTTTTCGTAGTTATTAAATTTTACCCGCACAACAGAAGCTTTATCAATGTTATTTACAACTGTAATCAACAGTCCCACAGATGCTTGGATAGTACCAAGAAGGTCTTCTTGTTTTGGCGAGAGTTTCGATTCGTGCATAATACTGGATACACCAAGTATATTGTTCAGTGGAGTTCGTATTTGATGCGATAATTTCGAAATAAACTCACTTTTTTCTTGCGCATTTTTTTGTAAATCTTGCAGAGTTTTTTCAAGACGGCTTTGTGTTTCGAGACGAATATACTCAAAAAAATACGACATAATGCTAACAGAGATAAATACGGTCAAAAACACCAGTTTTTCGCGTGAGGCGTATTCATAACTACCTAATAAGATGCTCTTAGGTAGAAAAAATATAGCTAAGATACATATAATGAGACCACTAATAATTATTTTTCCGCATCGCAGCCCCAAGAGTGCAAGGACAACAGGCGGAAACAAAAACAGCCAAAGCGCACCCGTACCAATACTACCGCCATTATAAAGCAAAGCTAACAGCACGAGCGAACTGTGAAGTACGAGTAAAATGGCTGAGCGAAAAGTCGATTTTGAAGCACGTAAATACAAGAAGTTTCCAGTCAATACTAACATGTTTATAAACAAACCACCTAAAAACAACCAATTTTCGTCTTGTGCTACGATAAATAGAAAAATTATGTGTATCGTAAAAACAACCACAGAATAAATGTTTATAATTACAATTTTATTGAGAATGTTAACATCATATTTCTTTTGAAGATTCAGTGAAAAATATGACAATATCTTTTTTGTAAACTCCATATATTGTTGATTTAAAGACCAGTTATTATATTTTTTGCGAACAATTTTCAGTCTATTATATTAAGTAAGTACTCTTAGTAAAATGAATTTAATAAAGTAAGCCATTAAAATTCCTA
>JAOZMU010000203.1 GCA_029934165.1 Bacteroidales bacterium | reverse complement strand
AAATTCATTTTACTTAGGTTAATAAAAAGCGTAAGAACTTTTGTAAGAGTACTTATTTCTGTTGTTGGTGCTAACTCTTTAATGTAGTTATATTTAATTCCTAAATTTTTGAGTTTTTCTTGTAATTTTATGCTGTTACGTAAGAATATTTTGCACCACGAACCCCCTCTTTTCCTTATGTCAAGGAATGTGTCTATTTTTTTTTTGAAAACATATTTCTAATTTTATTCACAAATTTTAGTTTTGTTAAAAATCGCTTGGCACTTGATGAGTTTTTAGCAGCTCGCTCTAAAGAGAATTTCTTTTTCACAACTCTGTTGGCTAACAAAATGTGATTTTTAGAGTTTTCTGCCTTTTCAATTATTTCAGAAGGATTTTTCACTTCTTCAGGGTCATCGTTTTCATACGTATAACCAAGTTCTTCATCGGCAAGAAACCACGCCTCCATTTCTCTAACCATTACTACAAATATCTGATTATCTTTTAAGTAGTTTTTGTTATCGCCAAACTTTTTAACCTCTTCAACAGCACCGACAGGACAATCTTTTATTTTTTTCTTACTTTTCGTTTTCTTCTCATTTTTTTTATCATCTAAATCAAACAAGATAAAAACATAATCGCACTTTAAATCATCTAACTGCTGGATAAATGGAACAAGTTGTTCTTTTAATCCAGATTTACTTCTTCCGTTTTTAATCAAATCACCATTTGTTTCAATTCCAAGTTGTGAAAACAATTCTTTGAATTTTTCCGACTTTAAAATTATCAAATCTGACGTGCCTTCCACAATAAAACCAACTTTTACCATGGCAATCCTCCAATCATATTACTCATCCAAGCATCATCGGGTTTCATATCATAAAAATCGCCCTCTTTAAATTGTTTAATTTTAGTTTTGCCTTCTTTTTTATTAACCATAATTAGCTCTATTTCTTTTAATTGAGCGACTAACATTGGCGAGTGCGTTGTAATCCAAATATGATGATGATACCTATTTGTCATATCTCTAAAAAATGGCACTAATGCCTCTAAGATTCCTGGATTTAATCCAATTTCTGGTTCTTCAATACATAAAAACATAGGTTTATCTGTCTGATAAAAAGCTGCTAACAGCGCAATAATATTGTATGTTCCTTCGGAAATTAAATTACCCGTAATAAATTTGTTTGGAAAAGATGTTTCTATTATGCGAAGCTCATTTTTTCCCGCAAAATCCTTATCAATTGTAACACTCTCTACCTCTGGAATAATCAGTTGCAACCATTCAATGATTTCCTTCTTTTTTTTGTCATTTTTTAAAATAGTTTCTAAAACATTGCTCAAATTTGAAGCATCGAACCAAAGTTTGTCATATATTTTTATCTTATCTGAAGCTCTCTTGTTATTATCAATAAAAATTCTTGAAAAAGAATCAACAATTCGCTCGTCAAGTTTTTCTATATCAGTGAATGACTTTATTAATCTATTGTTTTTTATATCATAGGTAATCTCAAACTTTGTTTTACTTTTTTGCTCTTCATTTCCAAAAGAAAAATCTATTGCTACATTCAAGACATCGTTTTTAGTATCTTGTGCATTAAAATTAACAACCTGCCCTATTCCACCAAAAATGCCAAATACCATATTTCGTGTAGTCATAGCAGAGTGCATTAAAAATTCAATCGATTCAAAAATACTCGACTTACCAGAAGCATTTGCACCAGCAAAAACAAGAAATTTTGAAGGGTTATCTATTTTTACATCAACTAATGATTTATAGTTTTTGATGTGAACACTACCAATTTTATATTGATAATTGCAAACTTCTATTATTCTAATAAATTCATCGTAACTATCATTGTTAATTTCTTCTCTCAATTTCCTGCTAGACCAAGTTTCTTCTATGGCTTTCTTTTGATAAAAAAACCGTTCGTTATTATCGACCTTACCTTTAATCAATTCAACAATTGCACTCCACGATAAATTTTCTGCCATTTCAAATTTATTCGGAAATGTTCTGTAACGTCTATAAAATTGTTGCATATATGTCAAATTGGAACCTTTAAAACCTATTTCAGGAAACTTCTTTTCTAAAAACGCAGATATTTCTTTTTGAATATCTCCCCATTTGAGTTTATTAACGTCCATTTCTGTTTTATTATCAACAGAAAAATTAAAAAGCTCAAGACCAATCTCATACCTTAGTCTTATACTTTCCTTGTTTTGATGCGACTCAATTATTTCAATTATTTTATTTTTCAGCCTACTTAATTTATCATTCATTATAATTTATTTTGATACTCAACATCTTGTTCAACTGTCTGGAGTTTCCAGACACTATACTCTCGTCAACTTCTTATTCTTGCTGTCTGGAGTTTCCAGACACTATACTCTCGTCAACTTCTTATTCTTGCTGTCTGGAGTTTCCAGACACTATGTTCGCGTCAACATCTTGTTCAACTGTCTGGAGTTTCCAGACACTATGCTCTCGTCAACATCTTGTTCAACTGTCTGGAGTTTCCAGACACTATGTTCGCGTCAACTTCTTATTTCTATATAAATCTGCTGAATAAGCTAAATGTAGATTAGTATTTTCTTTGAATTATTAATTTTTACTCACACCTGAAAAGCATCGTTTGTTTTTGCGCAATAATTTATAATTGTACATAGCAATTAATTAAACAGGTGGGTATATCTTGTTGATGAATAATTCAAGAGGTCGCATTGTTAAGTCTATTAGAACGTGCTATACTGTTCGGAAAAACGCAAATTGGTTGATACAGCTTTGTAAAAGGCTTAAACCTTAGTTTTTTTGCCGAATAAACCCTTATTGAATTTTTTATACTGAAATGAATTGTGTTGATATTCAGGTTGATAAAGGCAGGAAAAGTGTCGATTATTTTTACGATTCCAAATAAATAAGTACTCTTACAAAAGTTCTTACGCTTTTTACTAACAGTACACGTTCAAAAAATTTCAATCTGTCATCTGCGACGTATCACTTTGTCCTGTGATTTTCAGAATTATTTTACTTATTCTTCGCAGCGCATCGACTTTTTCGGGGTAGCCCAATTTATCGTATGTCAGGCTCAGGTTACTCAGCAGTCGTTGAATAGTCGAGGCATTGGAGCAAGGAAAATAGAACGAATTATCTGGTTTAAGTTTATGTTGTTTAGCAAAATAGTCTATTTCCTTTCGTCCAAGAGCAATTCCTTTATTGAATGGATTGATGTAAAATATTACTTTCGTAGCTTTCTTTCCAATACGTAAATTTTCGATGTGAGTATCTAAGTAGGCAATAATATAATTTCGCGGAAGATTCACGCCATAAATAGGGAGATTTAATCTTTGTGCAACCACCGTGTAAATAATGCTGAGAGTTATAGAATTTCCCTTTCGTGTCTCGAAAACAAGATTCATGTACGCACTTTGTGGCGCATTGAAATTTGTGTTATGAACAAATTTATTAATATCGAAAATGATGTGGTTTAGGACTTTAACCTTTTCTAAGCGGGTCAAATTGTCGCTAATTTCGGCACGAACATCATCAATAATTTTTTCGATGGTTTGGTTTATGTCTTCGTACGATAACTCAGGATATTGAAATTTGGCAAGCAAAAATGCTCCGTACAATAAATCTTGGTCGTCGGATTTTGCCCAATCTGTGTACTCCTCGACAATATTTTCGAGCTGAATGTGCTGAATAAGATTTTCGATGCGCTCGTGCAAAATCTCATCAAGAGATTCTGCCCACGCAGACTCCAAAACAGGAATTGCCGAAAGCCCAATCGCCGCCAACTCCTTGTGTGCAACAGAGAAAACAAATTCGTTGCGGTCGTCCAAAAGACGAACCAATGCTTTCAGCTTTTTATTATCCATAAATAAATACCTTCACTCTTTTGATAAGTAAAATGAATTTAATAAAGTAAGCCATTAAAATTCCTAACTAAAACTAAATCAGGCGTAAGCAAAATTATTAATTTTCCATTACTAACTGTCTTTCAGTTCGCTAAGTTCTATCCAGCGCATTTC
The DNA here is from genome assembly GCA_029934165.1 of Bacteroidales bacterium. GTDB lineage: Bacteria > Bacteroidota > Bacteroidia > Bacteroidales > JAOZMU01 > JAOZMU01. The sequence continues at coordinate 2,458 of JAOZMU010000203.1, read as the reverse complement.
TTTTACATCGAGCAGTTCTACCACAACAGCGATACGCTTCGATTTTGCCACCAACTCGTCTTGTTGCAAAGTGCCAGAACTTATTTCGGTCTCTATTGTCGATTTTTCCTCTTCTAATTGCCCTATTTCCAGTTCGGTAGTTTCAAATTCTCGTTTGTGTTTATACGTAAATTTCTTAGGTGTTTTTGCAGGGCGAGCTTTTTGTGGCTGTTCTTGTTTTTTCTGTTGTAGTTTTTCAACACGCTCTTTTTCATCGCGATGCGCTCTATAAATAGAATAATTTCCGGGAAAATGTCGGATTTTACCATGCTTGCTAAAGACAAAAAGCGTATCGACAACTTTGTCCATAAAATACCTATCGTGCGAAACAACTAACACACAACCGTCAAACTTTTGTAAATAGTCTTCGAGAACATTTAACGTCATGATGTCCAAGTCGTTAGTTGGTTCATCAAGAATTAAAAAATTCGGATTTTTCATTAAAACTGTCATCAAATACAGTCGCCTACGCTCACCGCCACTAAGTTTAGAAACGTAGAGATAGTGCATTTCTGGCGGAAACAAAAAATACTCCAAAAACTGCGATGCCGACATTTTTCGCCCTTTTTCTAAGGAAACAACCTCTGCAATATCTTTCACAACCTCAATCAATCTTTTGTCGTCTTTCAAGTTTATTCCGTCTTGCCGATAGTAGCCAAAAATAACGGTTTCGCCAATCTCAATTCGTCCCGAAGTGCTTTGTTCTAAGCTCATTATAAGGTTTAACAAAGTGCTTTTTCCGCAGCCATTTCGTCCGACAATCCCGATTTTTTCGCCACGTACAAAACGGTGCGTAAAATCATCGACCAAAATATCCGAGTCATCATATTTTTTATGCAAATTATATATTTCGAGAATTTTATTTCCCAACCTTGATGTTTTTACGCCTATGTCTAACTTCTGATTATCACTCTTTTGCGAAGCCGTTTCTTTAATCTTATAAAAATTATCAATCCGCTGTTTCGATTTTGTGCCACGTGCTTGCGGCGACCTTCGCATCCACTCTAGCTCTCGCCGAAAAATATTGTTTGCCTTCTCAATTGTCGATGTCGTGCTTTGGATACGTTGCTCGCGCTTGTCCAGATAATAGGCATAATTACCACGATATGGATATATAATATTATTATCCAATTCAATTATCTCATTACAAACACGGTCGAGGAAATACCTGTCGTGCGTAACCATCAACAGAGTGCTTTTACATTTCTGCAAATAAACTTCCAGCCACTCAATCATATCCATATCAAGGTGGTTGGTTGGCTCGTCAAGAATGAGTAAATTTGGCTCGTTTATAAGTACATTTGCTAACGCAAGACGCTTTTTCTGACCGCCAGACAAAACCCCAACTTTCGCCTCAAAGTTATTCAAATTCAATTGGCTAAGTATCTGTTTTATTTTTATGTCAAAATCCCATGCCTGCTTTGCATCCATCTGTATCATAGCATCTTGCATCAACTTTTCGTCTCCTGATTTGATAGATAATTCGTATTCACGAATGACAGCAATCACCTCGTTTGCAGATTCGAGTGCCTGCTCAATAACTGTGTTTTCTGGATTGAAGTATGGGTCTTGCGTCAAATACCCTATCGAAATATCATTCCGAAACGTAACACGTCCGCCATCCGCCGTGTCTATCTTGGCAATAATATTTAGCAGTGTCGATTTTCCGACACCATTTTTTGCAATCAGCGCAATTTTTTGGTCTTTATTTATGCCAAACGAAATATCGTCGAACAATAAAACATCGCCATATCTTTTAGAAATATTTTCTACTTGAACGTAGCTTATCATTTTCTCCTCTTTTTTGTGTTATTGACGCGAACAAGATCTTATCAGGTAATTTACATATCTCTCTACTAATGAGCTTCATTCAGAACTAAATAAACTCAACTACCATAAAACTAAAAACATTATCTCAATCTTTTATACAAATCTAATCTATTTTCCTCATGTTTTCGCTAATAAAATTTAAAGTTTTTAAATTACTTTTTGCGCTATAATGCTGTGATACAACGTTATAAAGATATTTGCTTTTTTCAGACTTTGTCGAATTAAGATGGTTCATGTTGCTATTATCTTTAATTTCACTTACTTACCATAAAAGTAATAAATGTGTTAATTTTTGCAAGATAATTGGTAATTTTTACAACGAAAACACAATTTTCTTTAAAAAATATTTTTTATTACTATGGTGAATATCAAATATTTGAAAATACTGTGCAAAATATACTTGTTTATGTCAGAAAGTATTTTTATATTAAAACAAAGTTTGTTTATGAACATTTTATATTGAAAAAAAGCGTTATGTAATGGAAAATTAATAATTAATAATTTTGCTTACGCCTGATTTAGTTTTAGTTAGGGATTTTATTAGACTTTGGACAAAATTATTAAAACTAATAAATAATAATCAATTAAT
>JAOZMU010000202.1 GCA_029934165.1 Bacteroidales bacterium | reverse complement strand
CGAAATACGATAAAAACGATTATATAAGAAACTACGAAAAATTCTTGTCTTATGTTAAATAGAGATATAACTGTTTATGATTGTTCGCTTATTTTTTTGCGTAAGATAGAAGACAGAGCCGGAAATTTATCGCCGATTGAAAACTCGCAAGATATACCTTTTGATATAGCACGAGTTTTTTATATTTACGATATTCCGGGCGGCAAAGACCGTGGTGCTCATGCACATAAAGAATGTCATCAGTTTCTTGTGGCAGCAAGTGGTAGTTTTAGTGTAATGCTGGACGATGGTAGAAATAAAAAAGTAGTAACCCTAAATCGTCCATACATGGGCTTGCACATACCACCCGGAATTTGGGCTGCCGAAATAGACTTTTCGTCGGGTGCAATTTGCCTTGTTTTGGCTTCGCATAAATATAAAGAAAGCGATTATATTCGTGAATATGAAGAGTATATAAAATTTAAAAAGTAAAACAATGATTCACAAATTGGCTGATGTTCAGGCAACAAACATAGGAAACGAAACAAAAATTTGGCAATTTTGTGTTGTGCTTGAAAAAGCCATAATTGGCGAAAATTGCAATATAAATTCGCACGTTTTGATAGAGAATGATGTTGTAATTGGCAACAATGTAACTGTAAAATGCGGCGTGCAGTTGTGGGACGGACTTCGAGTAGAAGAAAGCGTTTTTATCGGGCCAAATGTAACTTTTACAAACGATTTACTTCCTCGCTCGAAACAATATCCAGAAGAGTTCAAAAAAACCGTACTGAAAAAAGGTGCTTCAATCGGCGCAAACGCAACTATATTATGCGGAAACACAATCGGGGAATACGCAATGATTGGCGCAGGAGCTGTTGTTACGAAAAGTGTTGGCGACTACGAACTTTGGGTAGGAAATCCAGCAAAACATGTTGGGTACGTTTCGATAAAAGGCGACATTCTTGATTTGAATTTAAAGTCTAAAAAGAGTGGTTTGCAATATTTAAAAGATAAAGAAGGAAAAATATGAAACAAATAAAATTCCTCGACCTACAAAAAATAAATTCATTACCACTTGCTATTGGGGTAAACACATTACTATTTGCATTAATTTTCACTTTTTTTACACCTCATTTCCCAACAAATGACGATGTGGCAATGTTACTTAAAGTTTCTGGATTGCTAAACGGTGTAGTAGATTCGGAGCTGATATTTAGTAGCAGTATAATAGGTAAGTTCTTAACACTCTTATATTCGTCATTTAATTGGTATTGGTATGAATCATATATGGTATTTGCATTATTTGTTTCATACACAGCCTTATTGGAGCTGTTGATAAATAGTGGTATCAATAGAGTATTTTCTATTATTCTATTCGTAATATTTTTTATTTTAGTTGGAGCTTTTACAATAATAATTTTACAATTTACAATTGTTGCAATGATTGTTTCTGTAATTGGAATCGTTTTAATTCAGCAATATGAAAAGACAGGAAAATTAACTCAATTAGTTAGTGGTATTATACTTGCATTTTTAGGGTCGTTAATTAGAATTGAATCATTCTATTTTGCCTTTTTTATTAGTATGTCAATCTATTGTGTTCGAATAATTACGAAAGATGCCACCTTTGTTAAAACAGTCAAATCTAAATCATTATGGATTTCAGTTTTTGTGTTTTTAACCTCATCCACTATTTCAAAAATAGAAACAAACAATTCAGATATTAGGGAATTAGCTGGTTTGGGTCAGAATATTATGGAATATAGTATTTTGAAAAACATATCCGAAAAAGAAAAAACCAACATATTGAATACTGCTGGTTGGTCAGCTAATGACTATAATATGATGCGTAATTGGTTTTTTGTTGATACTATGGTTTATTCAAAAGATAATTATAAAAAAATATTATCTAAACTTCCTCCCAAAGCTGGTGAAAATTATCGTGATGGTTTGAAATGGATTAAAAATTTGATTCTAAAAGATAAACTGATTTGGCTTGTATTGGGAATGGGGGTATTTATAATAATTAGCTTTGCTGATAAATATAAATCACTTATAGCTTGTTTTGTCCTTACAGCAACCGCCCTTGTGCTTTTAGTTATTTCTTTTATTTGGTTCAAAGCACCTCCATTTAGAGTTTATTTTCCCGCGTTTGCATCTGTGCTGATTGTTGCTTTAAGTTATCTTGCATACAATAAAACATCTATTAGGGTTGCAAAAGATAAATTGATTTTAGCTATTTTGATACCTGCCTTATTTTATGGTGGATACAAGGCATTAAAAACACAAGACAGAATCTCAGAACACAAGAAACAAAACTATGAAACTTTTGCAACCCAAATGAAAAGCATAAATGATGGTTATATACACATAAATTGGGGGACTAGCATTCCTTGGGAGTCGCTTTTGCCATTTCAGAATCAAGAGTTTGTAAAAAACATTAGATTGATAAATATCTGGGGGGACAGTTTATCTGAATATATGAAAAAAACCTTAAACAAGTATGATATACATGATATTTACATGGAAATAATACAAAATAAAAAAGTTATCGTACATGGTTTGTCTAAAGAAAAAATAAATATGTTTAAAATATACATAAGTGAACATTATGGAAAAGAGATAATGACATCCGATGTTGGAAAATCTCCTTATATACTTCAGTTTAAAGAGGTAAAACAGTAAAAAATAAAGCAAATGAAACAAATAAAATTCCTCGACCTACAAAAAATAAACCAACAATACGAACCAGAACTTAGCAATGCTGTTGATAAGGTTGTAAAATCTGGTTGGTATTTATTGGGAAATGAGATTTCTTCTTTTGAAAAAGAATATGCTCAATATATTGGCACAAAGCACTGTGTAACAGTTGGTAACGGCTACGATGCACTGCGAATTATTTTCAGAGCATATCTCGAACTGGGAATCCTGAAAAAGGGCGACGAAGTTATCGTTCCCGCCAACACATACATTGCGTCGGTTCTTGCGATTACGGAAAACGATTTAGTTCCAGTTTTTGTCGAGCCAGATATTAGCACATATAACCTTGATTCAAAGCTGATTGAAAGCCACATAAACACCAAAACAAAAGCTATTCTTTTGGTGCATCTTTATGGCAGAAATGCTATGACGGACGATTTGCAAAATTTAATCGAAAAACACAATTTGCTTCTTATTGAGGATAATGCGCAGGCACACGGATGTATGTTTGGCAACAAAAAAACAGGCTCGCTTGGAAATGCGGCTGGTCATAGTTTCTACCCCGGAAAAAATCTTGGTGCACTGGGCGATGCTGGCGCAATAACGACAGACGACCAAAAACTGGCAGAAACTGTGCGAGCAATTGCAAACTATGGTTCGTCAAAAAAATATTACAACGAATTTAAAGGGCTAAATTCCAGAACAGATGAACTTCAGGCTGCTGCATTGAAAGTGAAATTAAAGCACATCGACATGGATAACCAAAAACGAAGTAAAATAGCGGAGTTTTATATCGAAAATGTCAAAAACGAAAAAATTACTTTACCAATTGATTATCAGCACAATGAACACGTTTGGCATCTGTTTGTAATCTTGACAGACAACCGAGACGATTTACAAAAATATCTTGCCGAAAATAATATTCAAACCCTGATTCATTATCCTGTGCCACCACATAAACAGCAAGCCTATTCGGAATACAACAATTTAAGTTTTCCGATAACCGAAAAAATTCATAAAAATATATTAAGTTTGCCAATTAGTCCAGTCATGGAGCAGATTGATATTGAATACATTACAAAAATGTTAAATAGTTATTAATGGAAAAAGGCGAACTGCTTTCGGTTGTTTTGTTATCTTATTATAGCAAAGACAAATTAGCAAAAGCATACAACAAAGTTTCGGAAACACTCAATAAAAACAATATTAATTTTGAGCTAATTATTGTTGATGATGGAAGTAAAGACAACTCTTTTGAGATTGCAAAAGAACTCGAAGAAAAACACAATAATATATTTGCTTATCAATTAAGCAAAAACTACACAAGCCATTATTCTATTTTTGCGGGTCTCAGCGTTTGCAAAGGCGATTGCGCAGTTGTTATCCCCGACGACGAGCAGCAACCATACGAAATAATAGTAAAAATGGTCGGCTTATGGAAAAAAGGGCAGCAAATAATTCTTCCATATCGAAACTCGCGAGATGACCAATATTTCAGCAAAATGTTCTCAACATTTTACTATCGGCTGATGAATAAATTCAGCATTGTAGAATTTCCTGTCGGCGGAATTGACACGTTTTTCATTGATAGAGAGATAATTGATATTCTAAACTCGAAAATAAAACCAATAAATACATCTTCGATAACCGAAATTCTACGCCTCGGGTTTGACCCACACTATCTGCCATTTGAAAGAGAACGAGGAACAAACGCAAAATCGCGCTGGACTTTCAAAAAGAAATTAAAATTAGCATCTGACACTTTTTTTTCCAGCTCTAAATTTCCAATCAAACTAATCGTAACGTCAGGATTTATAATTGCGTTTGCTGCCGTTATTTTAGCCATTTTTTATCTATACATAAAACTATTTGGCAACCCCGATTTTTGGGGAAGCTTTCCTGATGGATGGATTTCTTTGGTGTTGTTAATCAGTTTTTTTGGCGGAGCAATCCTTTTTTCGATTGGCGTTATTGCCGAATATATTTGGCGAATATACGAAGAGGTTAAAAATAGACCTGGGTATATTATAAAAAAGAAGTAAATAGGAATTATTATGCTATTCAACTCACTCGATTTTGCGGTATTTCTACCAATTGTTTTTATTCTTTATTGGTTTGTAACGAATAGGAATTTAAAACTACAAAACTTTCTAATCGTTGCGGCAAGCTACCTATTCTACGGTTGGTGGGATTGGCGTTTCCTATCGCTGATTCTGTTCAGTACGCTGGTAGATTATTCGGTGGGACGAGGACTTTTGACCCAAGAAAATCCAATCAAAAGAAAAGCATTGCTCTGGACAAGCATTGTAATCAACTTAGGATTTCTCGGATTTTTCAAGTACTACAACTTCTTTCTCGATAATTTCATCGCTGCATTTTCTTTGTTTGGAAAGCCATTCGAAGTCAGTTCTTTAAGTATTATTTTGCCCGTTGGGATAAGCTTTTACACGTTCCAAACACTGAGCTACACGCTTGATGTTTATAAGAAAAAACTCGAACCGACGAAAGACTTTATAGCGTTTGCAGCATTCGTCAGTTTTTTCCCTCAACTTGTTGCCGGACCAATTGAGAGGGCAACTAACTTATTGCCACAATTTTATAAAAAGCGAAAATTCGATTATTCTAATGCAGTCGATGGAATGCGACAAATTTTGTGGGGTTTGTTTAAAAAAGTAGTTGTTGCGGACAGTTGTGCTGTTTATGCCAACTTGATTTTCAACGATTCGGCGGATTATTCGGGAAGCACTTTAGTATTGGGAGCTATCTTTTTTACGTTTCAGATTTATGGCGATTTTTCGGGCTATTCCGACATCGCCATCGGAACATCAAGACTATTTGGGTTTAACTTGATGCGCAATTTTGCATTTCCGTATTTCTCTCGCGACATTGCAGAGTTTTGGCGACGCTGGCATATTTCGCTGTCCACTTGGTTTCGAGATTACCTTTATATTCCACTCGGTGGAAGCAGGGGCGGAACTATGATGAAAATAAAAAACACGTTTATAATCTTCATTGTCAGTGGCTTTTGGCATGGAGCAAATTGGACATTCATTGTTTGGGGAGCTTTGAATGCGCTCTATTTTCTGCCAATAATGCTGACAAACAACAACCGCAAAAACATAGAAATAGTTGCTCAGGGGAACTACCTCCCAAATATTAGGGACGTATTCGGTATATTGTCAACCTTCGGATTAACAGTTCTTGCATGGATATTTTTTCGTGCAGAAAACATCGGGCATGCAATTGATTATTTGAGCGAAATATTTTCATCGTCGCTTTTCACCATCCCTACCCTAATACCAAAAACTCCTATTGTACTGATAATGTTTTTATTAATAATTGAATGGGTTGCACGAGAGCATGAACACGCATTAGCATTTTTTGCCACAAAATGGAATCGCCCAGTACGTTGGGTAATATATTACGGACTGATTTTCGCTATTTTCTGGCTTGGTGGCAAAGAACAACAGTTTATTTATTTTCAATTTTAAAACATATAAAAAAACCTAAGTGCCACACACTTCTTAAATATCGAGACAACGTTTTTCTATTTGACTAAAAATGGTATAGATTAATTTAATCTTCGTTCTAATGAAAACTTTTTTATTAAAAACAGCACTTTTTTTTATAATAATTATTCTTAGTAACAACATATATGACATTTTTAAATTAAAAAAATAGATTATGCTGATATTCAGCATTTTACTTTATTTTTACAAATTTCATAAAACACTGATTTATAGCAACTTGTAAAATGCGATTTAGAAATGTCATACACATTGTAGTAATGGAAAATTAATAATTAATAATTTTGCTTACGCCTGATTTAGTTTTAG
>JAOZMU010000201.1 GCA_029934165.1 Bacteroidales bacterium | reverse complement strand
ACTAAAACTAAATCAGGCGTAAGCAAAATTATTAATTATTAATTTTCCATTATTATGTGTTTTTTAATAAAAAATTTCTGACAAAGTCTTTTTTTGTTTGGTTTTTATAAATTACTGAAAATCAACAATTTTATTATACAAGAGTTAAATTTTGTTGATTTTGAAAGTCTTTATTATCAAGTTGTTTTAAACTTGACAAATAATTTCCAACAAAAAACGACTTAGTCAGAAAATATGCTCCAAAACAATCAGCCTCCTCTCCTACTCTACTCTACTATTCTCCATCAAAAAGCGTTGCTTGTTGTCCGGGCATCGAGCGTCCGATGTGAGTATAAGCCGCCGGTGTAGCCTCACGTCCGCGCGGAGTGCGTTTGATGAAACCTTGCATGATGAGAAAAGGCTCATACACCTCTTCGATTGTTCCGCCTTCTTCGCCAACCGCAGTGGCAATGGTGTTTACGCCCACCGGACCGCCATTGAATTTATCAATTATCGTTATCAGAATTTTATTATCCATTTCGTCCAGACCCATTTTGTCAATATTCAGAGCATCAAGAGCATACCTCGCAATTTCAACATCTATCGACCCGGTTCCTTTCACTTGCGCAAAATCGCGCACACGACGCAAAAGAGCATTAGCGATTCGTGGCGTTCCCCTACTCCGTCCAGCAATCAGTACGGCTGCACTTTCGACAATTGGCACTTTAAGAATTCCTGCCGAGCGTTTTATTATCGTAACCAAAACATCAATATTATAATATTCGAGATGAGATTTTATGCCAAAACGAGCGCGTAACGGACTTGTTAACAGCCCACTACGAGTAGTAGCACCGACAAGAGTAAACGGGTTCAAAGTCAATTGAAGCGACCGTGCGCTAGGTCCTTTGTCAATCATAATGTCGATTTTATAATCTTCCATCGCTGAGTATAAATACTCCTCGACAACAGGGCTTAAACGATGAATTTCATCTATGAAAAGAACATCTCTCTCTTCGAGATTTGTCAGAAGTCCGGCAAGGTCGCCAGGTTTATCAAGAACAGGTCCCGACGTAATTCGCAGATTTACTTCAAGTTCCGTCGCCAAAATATTTGCCAGCGTAGTTTTGCCCAGTCCCGGAGGTCCGTGCAACAAAACATGGTCGAGAGCTTCGCCACGCATAATTGCTGCTTGCACAAAAATTTTCAGGTTATCTAAAATTCGTGGTTGCCCTCGAAAATCATCAAAACGTGCTGGACGCAACTGTTTTTCAAATTCTAGTTCGTTATCGTTAGGAATTTCTTGATTTCTAATATCCATTTTTGCTATTATTCTCTTCTATTCATTTATATTTCAACACATAAAGCTCTTTCATCGAATTTGCCAAAATGCTGTTTTATGTTTTCGGAAGTTTGACAAAAAAGCAATCTTGGGGTTGACATTTTTGATAAAGTTCTTAAAGTCCACTCCCATCAACTTTCACCTCTTCGCCACTTTGATAGGTAACAGAAAAAACAATTATTCCTGCTTCATCAAATTTATACCAAGTGCCAACTTTTTCGCCAGCGCGAAATTCCCCCTCCGAGAAAAGTTTTCCGTTTTTGTCGTACCATTTATGCTTCCCATTTGCGTTTCCGATAGAAAATTTTCCTTCAAATTTCAGCGTGCCATCAAGATAATAGTACTTCCAAACCTTCTCTTTAAAACCACCTTGATACAAACCCTCTTCCGTATGCTCGCCTACGTTATAAAACCAAACACCATCTTTCTCGCCATCAATGTATTCTCCTTTGGCAATCACTGTTTCAGAATCCGAATATTCGACAGCCATGCCTTCCTCTTTTCCGCGTAGAAACGACTCCGTGCGCCAAACGTTTCCGCTTGCATAATACCATGTCCAATCGCCAACAGGATAGCCTTTTACATACTTTCCCTTTTGCTCAGATTTTCCATTTGCAAAGAAAAATTCCCACTTTCCGTGTCGCTTATTATTTTTATAATTACCCACAGAACGTTTTTTGCCATTAGCAAAATATAGCGTCCATTTGCCCTGTTTTTTGCCCGAAGCATCGACAATTCCATCGGCAATTTTACAGCTTTTTTCATCATAACTCGTAGAAGCCGACACCTTGCCATTTTCTGCAAAAGTACGATGCACACCAACAGGTTTTCCATCTTTGTATCCGCCCTGTGATTTTACAACGCCATTGTCAAAAAATTGCTTCTTAACTTCCACTTTATCAATATCATCGGTGTTCATGATAACCAATTCGCCTTTATCGTAACGCATGGTTTGTAACAGCCGCCCACGTTTATCAAATTCTTTGTAATATCCGTGTAACTTACCACTACGATAATGCGCTTCAATACGTACTTTGTTGTTCGCATGAAACTCCTTCCAAGTTCCGTCCTTTTTTCCAAGACGATTTTGACGATTTATGTATTCCTTATCGTACATAAAATCATTCTTATAGCTCCAAATTGTTATCACTTTTCCGTCCTCAGAATATTCCAAACCCTTCCCGTGGCGTTTTCCGTTTTCATACTGCAACAATTTATGCAATTTTCCGCTTTTGTAGTAATAATAGGCTTTTCCAGCAACTTTATTGCCGATGTACAATTCTTCAACAATCGGTAAGTTTTTCAAATTTTCGTCCTTGTCCGAAGCCTGATATTTTCTATACCAGCCGTTTTTTTGCCCATATAAATAATTTATCAACTCGGTAGTATCGCCATTCTCATCATAAAAAACCCAAACACTATCCAGCAAATACTCATTTCGGTTGCCCTCAGATTTCATTTTTCCGTTTACGTGATACGTTTTCCAGTAGCCGTCAGGCTTTCCATCGCGCATATTTCCTTCGCTGGCAATTTGTCCGTCGCCATAACGAAAAATATTATAACCATTAGGTTTTACAGGGTCTTGCGCCTGTGCAAAGCCAACCAAAGCAATGAAAATGGCGAATAAAATCTTCTTTTTTTGCATAAAACAAAAGGAAAAATAAGTATAAATAAGCTGTTACGTAAATAACGCGAAAAATAACCACGCCTTAAATTAAAGTCCCAATTTTGCCGAAATATCCAACATACGCTGAATAGGGCGCAAGGCTTTTTTCCGCAAATCTTCGTCCATCACAATTTCTGGAAGTTCGTATTTCATGCAAACATAAAGTTTCTTCAAAGTGTTCAGTTTCATGTAATTACAATCGTTACAACCACAAGTTGAATCTTCGGGTGGAGCCGGAATAAATATTTTCTCAGGGCTATCCTTTGTCATCTGATGCAAAATTCCAGACTCCGTAGCCACGATGTATTTCTTGCCATCGTCTTTCTTGCTAAAATTCAAAATTGCCGATGTAGAACCAACAAAATCCGAAACCAGCAAAACAGCCTTTCGACATTCTGGGTGCGCCAAAATTTTTGAGTCTGGATGCTCTTTTTTCAACGCCAAAATTCGTTCCAGAGAGAACTCCTGATGCACGTGGCAAGCTCCGTCCCAAAGCACCATTTCGCGCCCTGTAACGCCACTAATGTAATTTCCCAAGTTCCTGTCTGGGGCAAAGATTATTTTCGTCTCTAGTGGCAAGTTTTCGATAATCTCGCGAGCATTCGACGAGGTGCAAGTTATATCCGTCAGAGCTTTTATCGCAGCCGTGGTGTTGATATATGTTACAACGGTATGGTCGGGGTGCTTGGCAACAAATTCCGCGAAATCGGAAGCCGGACACGAATCTGCTAACGAACAACCAGCCAGCAAATCCGGCAAAAGCACTTTTTTCTGTGGCGAAAGCATCTTTGCAGTCTCCGCCATAAAATGCACGCCCGCAAAAACAATCATATCCGCATCCGTCTCGGCAGCTTTTTGCGAAAGAGCCAAACTATCTCCAATAAAATCCGCAACATCTTGAATATCACCGGTTTGATAAAAGTGCGCCAAAACAATCGCATTTTTCTCTTTTTTCAATTTATTAATTTCCGAAACAAAATCAACCTTCGAGTCGATTTCAACATCAAGAAAACCCTTCGTAACCAAATCTTGTTTATCCATATTATATATATAATATATTTAATTAAATTTAAAATATGATAATAATAATAGTCGGTTGATAACCTGTAAAACTTTTCCGAAAATTATTTGCGTTTTCAAATTTCCGAAAACAATTGACACTTTTTAAGCCATCATTTTTTTCTAATTCGATGATTATTCGCAGATTCCAAACTTTATCAACAATTGTTAATTAGTCAAAGAAAAGTTATTATTTGATAATTTTTTACGTTAAAAACCATTCAAAACCTGTTGATTTCTTTTCTCATAAAAATGAAAAATTGATTTGTAAGTTCAAAACATTCCCTGCTTACAAAATTCCGAGCAAAATACCAAGAAAAACTTTCCGGCAATTTTCAACACTTATCAACGAAACAGACACCGTAAAATTGCAAAAAGCACCTAAACAATTGTCTATTTGAACCTTGTTTGTGGTCGGGTAGGGGAGTCCCATTTCGTAACTATTTCATTATTAAATTCTATGCTTTTTCTCAAGCCTCAAAGTTATCAACAATTCGCAAAACCGCGCCAAACCTACCAAAACAAAAGACAATCAAACCGTTAAACCAACTCCCAAAAATCCAATTGTTAATTTGTTAATAACTTATTTTGCCAAAATAATGGCATGTTTCATATAACTGCCCTGTCATTTTTAATATTGAGACAACGATTTACTAACTACTCTTACAAAAATTCTTACGATTTTTTTTAACCTAAGTTACTAATTCACAGCTTAGACGCATCATAAAAAAATAGGTCTTAAACCTTAAATATCTGTAAAAGCAAAAACCGACACAATAAATAAAGCCACAAATTTAATACAAACTTTGTTCATAAAAATAATATTTTTTAGGGCGGCTTCGGGCTTTCCGCTTGTAGTTGCCTTGTGGCTTGCGGTTTTGGCAATGTCGTGGCAGGAGCTTCCTTTGGTCGCTCTGCCCCGCCAGCCAAAACACGCCAGCCACTTCGGCAAGCTACCGCTACAATCCCTGCCGCAACAGCTTCGTAGCCAGCGATTTGACAACTTTTTTTCGTAGCACAATTTTTATCCGTAGCCCGGCTTGAAGTCGTACCACGAAAATTACAAATTGTAAAACCAACACAATAATAAAGCAACAAATTTAATATGATTTTGTATGTTTGTAAAACAGTTTAATCGTTGACTTATCAACATTGTTGATAACTATACAACTAACAATAAATCAAGTAAATATGGATAAAAATAAATTCAAAATTGCCTTTGCTGCCGACCATGCTGGTTTTTCGTTGAAAGAAATTCTGAAAACAGAAATAGCAACCAAAGTGCTGGAAATTAAAGACTTCGGTACATTTTCGGACAAAAGCACCGACTATGCCGATTTTGCTCACCCACTCGCCCTTGCCGTCGAAAGTGGCGACTACGATTTCGGAATTTCAATCTGCGGAAGCGGAAACGGCATAAACATGACAGCCAACAAACATCAGGGCATTCGCGCTGCTCTCTGTTGGAACGTTGAGATTGCCCAGTTGGCGCGTCAGCACAACAACGCAAACATCTGCTCGATTCCGGCGCGTTTTGTTGCCACCGATGCAGCAAAAGCGATAATGGCTGCATTTTTAGCAACCGAATTTGAAGGCGGGCGACACCAACGGCGCATCGAAAAAATGGCTGTTGATAACGTCTCTAAATAGGTGTAAATCAAGTGTTAATAAGTGGATAACCTTTATAGACAGACACTAATTAGCCTATTTGAAACCAAACCTAAACCTGACAGGTTTACATTAAAAAGAGATGTAAGTTATTTATTATGTAGTAGTTATCAATTATTACGTAGTAGTTATCAATAGAAAAACCTGTCAGGTTTGAAACCAAACCGAAACCTGACAGGTTTACCTTAAAAAGAGATGTAAGTTATTTATTATGTAGTAGTTATCAATAGAAAAACCTGTCAGGTTTCTTTTTAAACCGAAATCGAGCGCATTCTCAGCAAAACAATTGACCATCAAGGTTGTGAGGTTTATTATTTGCATGTAAGAAGAGGTGGTGATTATCCAATAATTGGATACAGAGATATGCTTAATGGCTTTGAAGCAATGCACGCAGAAGAAGTGTGGAAAGTTGGCATGACTTGTAATGGGCAAAATGGACGATATCCTTCGGGTGTTTTTTATTCAAGTACTAAAAATAGAATTGTGCTAACTGAAAGACAATTAAGGTATTCTGTAATATTTAGAGGAACATATAAACAGACATTAATTTTAGAAAAGCTATTAATTTACACCTATTCATCGTGGTCGGGTCATAATTTGATAAAGCCACCAGGATGTAAAATATTTAGATAAAAGTTATGATTACAATTGAAGAAGCAAAAAAACGATTTGATAATGGTTGCTATGTTGCTGGTATGGAGCAACAACCTTGTTTTGTTGTAAGTTCTAAATCAGACTTAAATGTTGGAGATAATATTTCTTTAACGGTTGAAGTTTAGACTTTGGACAAAATTATTAAAACTAATAAATAATAATCAATTAATAATC
>JAOZMU010000200.1 GCA_029934165.1 Bacteroidales bacterium | reverse complement strand
AATAATTTAAATAGCTAATTATTGAAAAAACAATAGCAAAAGCATTTTTTTTTTCAATAATTTTTCGCAAATTTTGTAATCGCAAATGGAGAGTTTAATAGCTAACAAAAGGAATTAAAAACATGGATAGAGATCCACAAAAAATTTGGAATAACTGTCTAAAAATCATCAAGGATAATGTTCCGTCAATGAGTTTTCGGACATGGTTTTCGCCTATCGTACCTTTGCGTGTACGCGAAAATATTCTGACGATTCAAGTTCCTAGCCCATTCTTTTACGAGTACCTTGAAGAACAATACATAGATATTTTGCGCAAAACCCTACGTAAAGAGCTTGGACACGATGCAAAGTTGGAGTATAACGTAGTTGTGGAAAATAAGTCCTATTCTAATAATCAAGCATATACAGTACGTTATCCGGAAAAAAACCAGAAAGTCCCACGAAATCGTCCTGTTTCGTTACCAGCAGGTAGCGATGACAATTCGATAAAAAACCCGTTCATTATTCCTGGTATACAAAAATTGCAAATCAATGCACAATTAAATTCGTCCTACACTTTCAAGAATTATATTGAAGGCGAATGTAACCGGTTAGCGCGTTCGGCGGGAGTGGCTGTTGCCAAAAATCCTGGCGGGACAGCTTTTAATCCGCTCTTTTTTTACGGGGAATCCGGGCTCGGAAAAACACATCTGGCGCAAGCAATCGGCATTGAGATAAAAGAAAAATTGCCGGAAAAAATCGTTCTCTACGTATCGGCAAACAAATTTCAAACACAATTTGTCGATGCAATAAAAAAGAACAATAAAAATGATTTTTTGCATTTTTATCAGATGATTGACGTACTCATAATTGACGATGTGCAGGAATTTGCCGGAAAAGAAAAAACCCAAGAAACTTTTTTCCATATTTTTAACCACCTACACCAATCGGGAAAACAAATAATTCTGACATCAGACAAAGCACCTGTCGAGCTGATGGGCTTGACGCAACGACTATTGTCGAGGTTTAAGTGGGGCTTGTCTGCCGACTTGCAACGTCCTGATTATGAGACAAAAAAAGCCATTCTAACACAGATTATTTACAAAGATGGAATGGAAATTTCTGACGAGGTGATTGAATTTTTGGCAACCAACGTAAACTCCAGTGTACGCGAACTTGAGGGAACACTGATTTCGTTGTTGGCTCATTCGACGCTTACCAAACAGGCAATAACGATTGAACTTGCTGAAAAAGTAATCAGAAAAATCATTAAAAGCACACAGAACGACATAACTGTAGATAAAATTAAAAATGTCGTTTGCGGATATTTTAATATGAAATTAGAGCTATTGCAATCAAAAACGAGAAAACGAGAAATTGTGCAAGCGCGACAAATAGCAATGTATTTCTCCAAAAACCTGACCAGCTCTTCTCTAACGGCAATAGGTGCAGAAATTGGCGGGAAAGACCACGCAACAGTGCTACATGCCTGTCGTACAATAAGTAACCTTGTTGACACAGATAAGAGGTTCAAAAAATACATTGACGATATTAAAAAAAAACTATACTCATAATATTTTCTTAGTAATGGAAAATTAATAATTAATAATTTTGCTTACGCCTGATTTAGTTTTAGTTAGGAATTTTAATGGCTTACTTTATTAAATTCATTTTACTTACCAAAATTCAAACCGATTATCATAACCTGATAATCGGTTTTTTTGTCAACCAGTCAAGAAATTTTTGCATTATCAAGCACAATACGCAGAGTTTTTCGTACCTTTATTGTTCACTACTGTTGATATGGCTTCAAAGCCACACCAACAATAACCTGAATTATTAACATTTTGAATTTTGTTAATATTTATAATCTTAATAACGATATTTGCAAGATGCAAAACACTTTAAATATGTAAATTATACTAAAGTGAAAAAAGGTTTTCGTATTATCATAAAATGTAATTGGTTGTTTATCAGTAATAAAGCTAAAATTAAAATCCTGAAACCAAAATCACTTTAGTATAGTTTTAGTTAGGAATTTTAATGGCTTACTTTATTAAATTCATTTTACTTACTCCAATTCAGGACAATAACCTGAATCAGTGTTTATTCATAAAAATTAATTTCCTTTGAAAAAAGCTGATTATAATAGTTTTTGTTGAAATTGCAATTTGTTTATTTTCAATAAATTACATCAAAGATAATTTATTGAAAAATAAAAAATCAATATCAATCTGTTGAACCTGTGTTCCTATCATAGCAAAAATTGTAACACGGATAACATAGATTAGACTGATTTTCATGGATTTACATTTTTCAACAAAATCCTTTATAATCCGTTATTTATATTAATATTAAAAAACGAGAAAATGGGACATTTTAAACCAAAAAACAAAATTGCATTCAGCCTGATAGTTTTGCTATTTACTTGGCTCGTAATAGGTTGTAGTCAAATGAGCAAGGAAAACAAAAGCTATAGAGACTCTGGCGAAGCATTAAGCAAACAGCTTATGTACGAAGAGTCTGTTGAAATGGACGACGGTATGCCAACGGAGCCACCAGTTGACCATGAAAAAAAGAAGGACGATTTTAATACCGAAGAATATGATAAAATCGTTGAAAACCCTTTTGTGGCGACTGTCATCAATCCTCTTTCGACATTTTCTGTTGATGTTGACCGCGCTGCCTACGCAAATGTACGCCGTTTCCTAAATAGTAGTCAACTGCCACCGCCAGACGCAGTTCGTATTGAGGAGCTTGTTAATTATTTTGATTATGATTATGCCCAACCCACAGATGAGCATCCTTTTTCGGTTGCGTTGGAGATGGGGACGTGTTTTTGGAACAAAAAACATCGCTTACTTTCTATTGGAATACAAGGCAAAGAGATTGCCGTTGACGAATTGCCGCCGAGTAATCTTGTTTTTCTCATTGATGTTTCAGGCTCGATGAGTGATGCAAATAAGTTGCCGCTTCTTAAACAGGCTTTCAAAATTCTCGTTGAGAAATTACGCCCCAAAGACCGTGTGGCGATGGTTGTTTATGCTGGAGCTGCTGGTGTTGTTCTTCCTTCGACCTCTTGCGATGAAAGACAAAAAATAGTTGCTGTTTTCGACAAATTAAGTGCTGGTGGCTCGACAGCTGGCGGTGAAGGCATCGAATTGGCATACGAAATTGCAAAACAAAATTTTATTGCAGCCGGCAATAATCGAGTAATTATTGCTACTGACGGCGATTTTAATGTCGGGCAAAGTAGTGATGCCTCTTTGGAAAGAATGATAGAAAAAAAACGCGAAGATGGTATATTTCTTACTGTTTTAGGATTTGGAATGGGTAATTATAAGGATTCAAAAATGGAGAAATTATCGAATGCCGGTAATGGTAATTACGCATACATTGACAATATTCTTGAAGCCAAAAAAACGTTAGGAAAAGAAATTTGGGGTACACTTTTTACTATTGCCAAAGATGTAAAAATCCAAATAGAATTTAATCCGGCACAGGTAAAAGGTTATCGTCTAATTGGTTACGAAAATAGAATGTTACGAGCCGAAGATTTCAATGATGACAAAAAAGATGCTGGAGAAATCGGTGCTGGGCATACTGTTACTGCGGTGTATGAAATTATTCCAGCAAATTCTGATGAAGAAATACCTGGGGTTGATGAGTTGGAATATCAGAAAACAAATGTTGTCGAGAGCAAAAACCTGATGACTCTGAAACTTAGATACAAAAAGCCTGATGAAAATCAAAGTAACCTGATAAAAAAACACATTATCGCTGGCGATATTGCATCAGAAAATTTATCTCAGAATTATTTGTTTGCCAGTTCTGTTATAGAATTTGGACTTTTATTAAGGCGTTCTGAGTTCAAAGGCACATCTTCTTTTTCGGAAATGATTTCTCGCGCAAAACGAGCTAAAGGTACTGATAACGAAGGATATAGAGCAGAATTTATCCGATTGGCAGAAATTGCTGAATCTCTTTCAAAATAAATTATGTCGATAAAATATTTATCAAGAAGTTGCAAAGTTGTTAGCCTTGTGTATGCTTATAAATAATTGATATATAAGTTTATAACGGTTTATATATTTCGTCATTTTGTTTTGCAAAACAATTAATTTTTGAAAAATTTTATCAATTTTACAAATAAAAGCTGTTTTTTTTGTAAAAAATACATATTTTTGTAACAGAAGAAAGACAATAATCAATATTAATCATTACTTATTTTATTGTTATGACAAATGAAAACAACGATATTATAACAGAAGAATGGCGAATGATTTCAGATTTTCCGAATTACGAAGTATCTAATTTAGGAAAAATCCGAAATATTCACACAATGCGTGTATTAACCCCTGGAATACACAAAATTAAAGGCTACTATATATGCAATTTGACTTTTCAACAAAGTAAAATTCGCAAAACCGTAGCCCTGCATATTTTAATTGCACATACCTTCATCTCGAATCCTAACAAAAAAAAGTATGTTTTGCACAAGGAGAGTAAATTAAATAATTGTGTTGATAATCTATTTTGGTCGCGCTCGTCACGTATCAACCACAAATCATCTGTTACCGACGAAAGCATCAAAGAAATAGTTAATCGGCTGAAGAATGGTGAAAAAGGTTCTAAATTAGCATTAGAATACAATACTTCTGAGATGACGATAAGTCGGATAAACAAAAAGCATAAGACAATGAGTGATAACGAGACAAAAAATAGTTTATAAGCACTCATAGAAAAGTTTTTACGCTTTTTTATTAACATAAGTTATTAATAGAAAGCCAAAAGATTTTGTAAAAATTATGTTTTAAACTTTGCTTTTGTTTTTTGGACGTAAACTAAGTGTCCTGCACTTTTTAATATTGAGACAACGATTTACTATTTAACTGAAATTCAGCAACAAACAGCAAATAATGGTATAAGTTAATTTAATCTTTGTTCTAATAATTTATTCTTGCTTAATTTACCATGAAAAGATGAAAAAATTGTGCTTTTTTCATCTTTTTGATACTTTTTTTTATATTAAGTAATAATAAGTTTGGTTTGCTTAGTTCAATTATTAACTTTGCTGATAATTATATTTCTAACTATTGATAGTTGTAATAAATACAAAAAAAATGGTACATATTTCGCTAACAAAACGGCAGTTGTCGGAGCTTCAGAATCACTATAAAGAAGAATTAGAAAAAGCTGAGCTAAGAGCAATTGAAATTCAAGATTTATTGAAACAATTGAAACTCGACAATGAAAATAATCTAATCCCCGAAACAGAAACAGAAAATCGAACAGACGATGTAGAAGCATCTATTCTTGAAGAAGCACAATTAGAGCCTCTAACGGATATAGAAACGCCTGTTGCGATAAAAACTGCGGAAAACGAAGAGGTAGTCGATGAAAATGAAAACGTTGAAGATGTAGAAAATCAGGTTGAAAATCAAGAAGAAGACGAGCTTGAAACTACACCAAGTATTGATATTTCTAAATTGGATTGGGAGAATTTTCTCAAAGTTACAATTAGTAGCAAAAACGAACTGCTTACAGCATCGGAACTTGTTGATTTAGCAATAAGTAGCTACCAATTGACGGCAAAAGAAAAACGAAGTATCTCTCGAAAAATTACTCCTGCACTTGGCGTTTTGACAAAAACTGGTGTGTTAAAAAAGCAAAGAATCGAAGGGATTCCAACATTCTACTATGGTTATAGTGAGTGGTTTAATGAAACAGACGGAACTTTATTGCCGGAATACGAAAAGACTATTGAAGTTATAGAACGACCCGCAAAAAAAGTAAAACAAGAGCCACCAGTATTAACCATAGAAGAAGAAGGACTAAAAACACTCATATTAAGAAGCCTGGACAGAAAGCGTGAGCTTATGAATATCGAAGGTATTTATGGTAGAGTTAAGCGCGCTTTGAAATTTCCGGTCAAGGAAAAAGAAGTGTACACCGAAAAAATACAAATTACACTTGATAAAATGTTTAAAACCAAGGCTGTTAAAAAAATACGCAAAACCAATAAAGACGAGTATAAATACGCACTGCCAAAATGGTTTAAAAATAGTGGTGTTCTGAGAAAGAGATATTTAGAAATGCTAGACAATAAATAATTAAAAAAAGGTGGGTAAATTTTTACCCATCTTTTTTGTTGCTTTCTTCTAAGTCTCTCAAAGAAAAGTAAAGATTAAAATTAGATTAGTGAATTATAAATCAGTAAATTACGAATCAGTTATGCCTAATAATATTCATGTTACAAAATTTATCAATCATGTCAAATAGCCCACATAATAAATCAACTCGTAGAATTAAGTAAAAACTTTAAGCTTCTAAAAAAGGTAAAATAACAGTTATGTTTTATGGGAATTGATGCGAGGCTTTTTGGTATTTGGTTTGATAATACGCAGCACTATAAAACATATTGAAGAACATAAATTTCAAATTCAATATCTTGATTCAATATTTTTTGGAGATGTCTGGCTCACCGAAAACGTCTATGCCAGATAATTACTCTTCTAAGTACTCTTACAAAAGTTCTTACACTTTTTATTAACCTAAGT
>JAOZMU010000199.1 GCA_029934165.1 Bacteroidales bacterium | reverse complement strand
GGCTGCATATTTTCAGAACGACCTAGCACGCATACTTTCAGAAGAAGAAGTATTGTTTTTTCCGGCATCGTACAGACGCACCCTTTCAAAAAAAGAAACGGGACACCTTGATAATGCTGGAATCATCTTACGTACTGAGACTTTAAATCGGCTACAGAATAAACACGAAAAGTGTATTATTGTTTCGTACCCAGAGGCAATAGCCGAAAAAGTTGTTGCCAAGGAAGAGCTTGCCTCTAACACTTTGCAACTACATAAAAATGAGAATGTTTCGTTAGAATTTATACTTGAAATATTGGTCGAATATCACTTCGAACAAGTCGATTTTGTTTATGCCCCAGGACAATACGCAGTGCGGGGTAGTATAATTGACATTTTTTCCTTCTCAAACGACTACCCATATCGCATTGATTTCTTCGGCGAAGAGGTCGATTCTATTCGCACCTTTGACGTTGAAACACAGTTATCTAAAGCTCGTTTTGATAAGATTGCAATAATCCCAAATCTAAAAACAGATAACATAGCAAAAAAACGTATTTCACTATTCGACTTTATTCCCAAAAACTCTATTATTTGGTTCAACGATTTACAATATACAACAAATCGTATTGAAGCCATTTTCAGCGATACACTGAAAATGATAAAAATAGAAGATAATGAAAATGCCGACAATGGAAATTCTAACCACCTTATTAACAGTGAAATATTTAACAACGGTTTGAGTAAATTTCCTGTTGTCGAATTTTGTAATAAATCATTTTTACCTGCCGACATAATTTTAGAATTTTCGACAAGCAGCCAACCCGATTTTAATAAAAACTTCGACTTGCTGGCAGAAGACATTTTTGCCAAAAACGATGAGGGCTACAAAACAATTATCCTCTCCGAAAATCCAAAGCAAATAGAAAGACTCGAAGCTATTTTTGAGTCCGAGCAAGTCAGTAAACTAATAGAATTTAAGTCATTAACAACAATTATTCATGAAGGATTTATTGATAATGATTTAAAAATTTGTTTCTATACAGACCATCAAATATTCAACCGCTATCATAAATTTAAACTAAAAAGCGATATACAATCTTCGGGCAAAGAAACTTTAACACTCAGAGAGATAACTGAATTAAGTCCAGGCGATTATGTTGCTCATGTTGACCATGGAATAGGAAAATTTGGTGGATTAGAAACCGTAGATGTAAACGGAAAAAAAAGAGAATCAATTCGTTTGGTTTATAAAGACGACGATGTTTTATTTGTAAGTATTCATTCCCTGCATCGTATTTCTAAGTACAAAGGGAAAGATGGCACACCACCAAAGGTCTATAAACTTGGTTCTGGAGCATGGCAAAAGCTAAAAAACAAAACCAAGTCGAAGGTGAAAGACATTGCTAAAGAGTTGATTGCGCTATATGCAAAACGTCGAACAGAGAAAGGATATGCGTTTTCTGGCGATACGTTTATGCAGCATGAGTTAGAATCTTCGTTTATTTACGAAGACACACCAGACCAGCAAACAGCAACTGCCGACGTAAAAGCCGACATGGAAATAGGAAAACCAATGGATAGGCTCATTTGTGGCGATGTTGGTTTCGGAAAAACAGAAATAGCCATTCGTGCTGCTTTTAAAGCAGTTGCCGACACCAAACAAGTTGTTATTCTTGTGCCAACAACGATTCTTGCATTACAGCATTATCACACTTTTCGCGAGCGATTGAAAGATTTTCCGGTTGACATTGATTACGTTTGTCGGCTCAAAAAGCCAAAAGAAATTCGGGAATCGCTAAAATTGGTTGCTACTGGACAAACAGACATTATCATTGGCACGCATCGTGTTGTTAGTAAAGATGTTAAGTTTAAGAATTTGGGCTTAATGATAATTGATGAAGAGCAAAAATTTGGTGTCGCCGTAAAAGAAAAACTCAAAGCAATAAAGGTAGATGTTGACACTTTGACATTGACGGCAACTCCAATTCCACGAACGCTGCAATTCTCGTTGATGGGTGCGCGCGATTTGTCGATAATAAAAACGCCACCACCAAATAGGTATCCTATTATAACAGAGCTACATACCTTCAATACAGATTTGATAAAACAAGCCATCGACTATGAGATAGGAAGAAACGGGCAAGTTTTTTATATCCATAATCGAGTTCAGAATATTAATGAAGTCGAGGCACTGATAAATCGCCTTTGTCCAGATGTACGCACCGTTGTTGCTCATGGACAGATGAATGGAAAAAAATTGG
Source organism: Bacteroidales bacterium (assembly GCA_029934165.1). GTDB lineage: Bacteria > Bacteroidota > Bacteroidia > Bacteroidales > JAOZMU01 > JAOZMU01. Next base: position 4,299 of record JAOZMU010000199.1, on the reverse strand, counting down.
AGCAAGTTATGTTAGATTTTATGAACGAAGAATTTGGCGTTCTAATCGCAACAACAATAATTGAAAGTGGCTTGGATATTCCGAATGCAAACACGATAATAATTAATAATGCACAAAATTTCGGACTTAGCGATTTACACCAACTGCGCGGTCGTGTTGGGCGGTCGAACAAAAAGGCGTTCTGCTATCTGCTTGCCCCAATGATACATACACTGCCACAAGACTCACGCCGTCGTCTTCGAGCCATCGAAAATTTCTCGGAGCTAGGTAGTGGGTTCAACATTGCGCTGCAAGACCTTGATATTCGGGGGGCTGGTAATATGTTGGGCGGCGAACAAAGCGGATTTATTGCAGATATTGGATTTCATACGTATCAGAAAATTTTGGACGAGGCACTTTTGGAATTGCGCGAAAATGAGTATAAAGACCTATTTGATAATGCTATCAACGAAAACACCATCGTAGAAAACCAAGACGAAATGCAATTTGTTTCTGATTGTCAAATAGATACAGACTTTGAATTACTATTTCCGGCTTCGTATATTGAGAATGTTACAGAACGAATAAAACTTTATCGTGAGTTGGACGAAATACACGAAGAGCATAAAATACACGAGTTTAAGGAAAAACTTATTGACCGTTTCGGAAAATTACCTCCAGAAAGTAATGAGTTGTTAGAAGTGGTTCGTTTACGCAAATTTGCCATTACATTTGGCATCGAAAAAATTCTACTGAAAAATTCGTTGATGATTTGCTATTTTATTCAGAACAAAGATTCTGCATTTTTTCAGAGTTATAATTTTGGTAAATTACTAGAATTTGTTCAACGTTTCCCAACAAAATGTATGATGAAACAAACCAAAGACAGACTGTCGCTGAGGCTGACCAATATCAAAAGCATTTCGGCAGCAATAAAAATATTAAAATCTATAGGATAATAAATTATGCACAAAAGAGCAGAACAAATAATTGATTACTACGACTTTAAGAAACACGCAGAAGGCGGTTGGTTTCGACGAACTTACGAGTCGGAAGTATATTTTAACGATGGAAAACACCGAACAATGACCGCGATAATGTATCTCCTTGAGGGTGATTCATTTTCGGCGTTTCACCGAATTACGTCCGACGAAATTTGGTGTTTTCATGAGGGAAGTTCGTTAGAAATAATAACAATAAATAAACATGGCAAATTGGAAGTACAAAGGCTTGGACGCGCTCTACTTGCGGGACATTTGCCTCAGATTTGTGTAAAAGCAGGAACGTGGTTTGCGGCTGTGCCTACCGAAAAAACAGCCTATACGCTAGTTAGTTGTGCTGTTTCGCCAGGATTTTCTTTTGCAAATTTCGAGCTTGGAAAGCAAGATGTATTGGTGCAAAAATTTCCGCAGCACAAAGAAATAATTTCACGGTGGACAATATGATAAGTAAAAATCGAATCAAGCAAATAAACGCACTGAAACAAAAAAAAAACAGGCAAGAAATTGGTCTTTTTATTGTTGAAGGGAAAAAATTGGCTGACGAAATTTTGAAATCAAATTTTTGCATACAAACAATAGTTGCTACCACAGAATGGCTTGCAGAAAACTTTAATATTTTGCCCGATTGTGAAATCGTAGAAACAAACGAAGCTGGACTTAAAAAAGTTTCGGGCTTGACAACAGCTCAAAAAGTTTTGTTGTTAGTAGAAATACCCAAAAATCACTCCTCAGAATCGGATTCTGAAAAACTCATTTTGGCATTAGATAACATTAACGACCCCGGAAATTTAGGAACTATAATACGTATTGCAGATTGGTTTGGTGTCGGGAAAGTTGTTTGTTCGTTGTGTAGCGTAGATGTTTTTAACCCGAAAGCTGTGCAAGCAACAATGGGCGCAATTGCACGGGTTGGAGTAATATACGCAGATTTGACAAAATATATCGGCAACGCCAAGAAAAATAATTTGCCCGTTTATGGCACTTTTCTCAAAGGTAAAAATATTTATAATGAGAGACTTACCAGAAATGGAATTATTGTAATGGGTAGCGAGGCGCGTGGTATTTCGCCGGAAATAGAAAAACTAATCGACCAGAAAATTCATATACCAAGTTTTCCGGCTGCTCAACCAACCTCGGAGTCGTTGAATATTTCTACGGCAACTGCCATTGTGTGCGCCGAGTTCCGAAGACGTTGTATATAACGTTTTTACATTTCTAAGTATTGTTTTGTTAAGATGTTAATAATGAGGTTTTTACTTGTTTTCAGAAATGTTATGTGAAAAACCAATACATAAAAAATGAACGTCAGAAGCAGCACAAAATGAAGTTGTAAGCACTCATACAAAAGTTTTTACATATTTACTTGTTCATATTTCGCTGATTAAGTGAACTTTGCAGAAATGCGTAAGCAACATTAAATAGGTCTTAGACCTTATTTCTTATCAATAAAAGAGATACAGTTATTTTTTAACCAAAACAAAAATATAAGTAATGGAAAATTATTAATTTTCCATTACTTATACACTTCATCTGAAAAATTATCAACAAATAATATCAAAATATTTATCATGAATCTAAAACTAAAAAAACCTATCGTATTTTTCGATTTGGAAACAACTGGAATTAATGTAGCAAAAGATAGAATTGTTGAAATTTCTATCGTAAAAATACATCCAAACGGCAACGAAGAGACTAAGACTATGCGTATTAACCCTACTATTCCTATTCCGGAAGAGTCGAGCAATATTCACGGTATCTACGATAAAGATGTAGCGGACAAACCTGTTTTTGCGTCGGTAGCCAAAGATATGGCAGCTTTTATGAAAGGCTGTGATATAGGTGGTTACAACTCAAATCGGTTCGATGTTCCGCTACTTGCCGAGGAGTTATTGCGCGCAGGAGTCGATTTTGACATGAAAAAAGCTCGTCTTGTCGATGTTCAGGTTATTTTTCATAAAAAAGAGCAACGAACTTTAAGTGCCGCATATCGGTTTTATTGCGATAAAAACCTCGATGACGCTCATAGCGCGGAAGCAGACACAAAGGCGACTTACGAAATTTTGAAGGCTCAACTGGACAGATATGACGATTTGGAAAATGACATTGATTTTCTTTCAGAATTTTCGACGCAAAACAAAAGTGCTGATTTTGCTGGACTTTTTGTTTATGACGATGCTGGACGCGAAATTTTCAATTTTGGAAAACATAAGGGCAAATCAGTCGAAGAGATATTGCAGAAACAACCCGGCTATTATAGTTGGATGATGAACGCTGATTTTCCGTTATATACGAAAAAAGTATTAACTGCCGTTAAGTTACGTGGCGGACTATTTGGTGGTAAATAAACACATAAAATTATATCTATGAAAATAATTGCCATCGGACGAAACTATGTAGAGCACGCAAAAGAGCTTAACAATCCATTGCCCGAAGAACCAGTTTTTTTTCTTAAACCCGATTCTGCTTTACTTCCGAATCGGAAACCGTTTTTTTATCCCAACTTCTCTTCCGAGATTCATTATGAGGTTGAATTGGTGGTGAAAATTTCGCGTGTTGGACGGCACATCGAGAAACGTTTTGCCCACCGTTATTACGATGAGATTGGAGTTGGAATAGATTTTACGGCACGCGATATTCAGCGACAATGTAAAGCCAAAGGGCTACCTTGGGAAAAAGCAAAGGCTTTTGACGCATCTGCGCCACTGGGCAAGTTTATGACAAAAAATCACTTTCGCGATGTTCAGGATATTGATTTTTTTCTGGAAAAAAACGATGAAATTGTTCAGCAAGGAAATAGTAAAAACATGATTTTTTCTATTGATTCTATTATTGAATATCTTTCGCAGTTTTTTACACTAAAAATGGGCGATTTAATCTACACCGGAACACCACAAGGAGTTGGACAAGTGGCTGTTGGCGACAATCTTCGCGCCGGCATTGGCAACAAAATACTGCTTGAAACACCTATTAGATAAACTCGCTAAAAAATTACGAATACAAGGTTTGTTCATAAAAAATTAATCATTACCGTCTGTGTGGGGCGAAGCTACACAGACTATAATGTCAACACAGTACAATTCTCATGGAATGTATTGATTATCAAATCAATAACGGCTGCAAAATTGTCAAATATTTTTACAGAACTGCTTAAAAACAACTATTCTTTAACTCAAGTTTCTGACTTCGCCATTACATCTTAATATTTAACATATTGAAAAAGAACTCAAAAAACGATATGCTCCTATAAAGTCGTATGTATTAATACCTTAAAGCTCAAATGAAAATTCCATTTTGGGTTTATTATGCAGGTTGAGCTTTT
>JAOZMU010000198.1 GCA_029934165.1 Bacteroidales bacterium | reverse complement strand
TCATTGCTCTTCAAAATGATAGAACAATGAGTTTTTAGTTAAGGAATAGCTGTAATAATAACGGTAGATGAAACCAACAAAGTCCTTATTGAAGAGTGGTATCCAACAACGGAGGAAATGACGGAAGACGAATGGAATGCAACACGCCAAAAATTTAAAACTGTTTTTTTACAATATAAGTTAAACAAATTTCTTTCTCTTTGCAAAGAGTTTTACTTTTTAATAACCCCCGAATTACAAGAGTGGATGGCTGAAAATATAACCAAAGGCTCTGAGCATTTAGTTGAAAAAGCAGCATTAGTAATACCCAGTGAATTATTTGTAGAAGTTAGTTTAGAACAAACCATGGATGAAATGGAAACAGGAAAATTAGATACTGCCTTTTTTGATAACGAACAAAATGCTCGTGATTGGCTAAAAATATAGACGATTTTTAATGGGTTTTTGACACTACTGTCGGTGTAGCTTGAAGCCATACCGACAGTAATTTGTAGTCATGCCACCAGTTACCGTTTACTAAGTTAAAAGTCTGTTATTCAATAGTTTTTCGGCTTCTTTCAAAGAATTTGGCGTTCCTGCATCAATCCAAAAGCCATTGGAGTGAGAATATTGTCCAATTTTTTTTGTTTTCGCTAAACGCAAATAAGTTTTGATAATGGAAAATGAGCCTGTTTCTTTTATATCGGGAAAAATTTTGGGCGAAATAATATGCACTCCAGAAAAAGCTATTGATGTGAATTTTAACAAATTGCGAACAATATTCTGTTCTCCAGTTGAAATATTTTGCCAACCGCAAAGCAGGTTTTCTTCGTCGAACAACAATTGGCGCGATGACAGACGATTACGTACTGCAAGTGTTGCTAAACAATTGGAATTTTGATGTTTATGCATCATTTCTCGGAAATCAATTTCAGAAAAAATATCGACATTATGAACAAGAAAAGGTTCACAGCCATCTAAAAGTGGTTGCGCGTTTTTGAGTCCTCCACCAGTTTCGAGTAAAAAATTCCTTTCATCAGAAATAGCGATTTTAATTCCGAATTTTTGCTCTAATTCCCTAATTGTAATTGTCATTAAATCAGCAAAATGATGCACGTTTACAATTATTTCATCAAATCCATTTGCAACAAGTTTCTGAATTTGCAGTTCGAGCATATTTTTTTTGCCAATTTTCACCAGAGCTTTCGGTTTGTCGTTAGTCATTGGTTTTAAGCGAGTTCCAAGTCCCGCAGCAAATATCATTGCTTTCATAATTTATTTTTTATAATTTTAGTCGGGGTGTGAGACTTGAAGTCGCATCATGACTTGCACGCCCAACTAAGGTCTAAGACCTATTTTTTATGAAACGTTTAAGCTGTGAATTAACAACTTAGGTTAATAAAAAGCGTAAGAACTTTTGTAAGAGTACTTATAACACCATCTACCAGCTTGGTGTTTAACAAAAAAAGGTTGCCACAAACGACAACCTTTTATAAACTTTTAGCTTTAGACCAAACTAAATTTTTACGGCTTAATCTGTGCCGCAATTTCTTTTGCTTTTTTGCGCTGACCTAAGTTAAAATAAATATTTTTCAACAATGTCAATCCATAAACATCTTTTGGATTTAGCTCATACAAAATCTCAGCTTCGGGAAGTGCCTCATTTAGTTTAGCTTTCATTTCCGCTGTTTTTTTCTTATACTTAGAGCCATCTGGGTCGGTAGAAGGACGAATACCATCGGCTTCGCGCTTGATGTTCATTGCTTTGTTATAATGAATGAGGGCTATAAAATAATGTCCATCAAAATGTTTTGGGTCAAGTTCCGTAACCTTGGTGTAGTTTGCGATAGCTTTATTAAGATTTTCGTCAGATTTTTTAATCAATTCTTTAGCTTCCTTATCGGCTTTTTTTTCTGCATTTTTATAAGGTTTTGCCTTTGCTGGGTCGTTTCGGTGTTTAAATGCTAATTTTCTATTTTTCTCAACAACATCAAGCAACGAATCTACATTTTTGTTGTACGAAACTCCTGTTTTATCATAAAGGCTTGCTTTTGCAAAAACCATTGCAGCATTTTTTGGGTCTTTTTTGATAGCAATATCCAGATACTCAAGTGCTTTCTCTGTTTGTTGTGCAGTCATATAATAGTTAATCAAGTCAATCATTATTTGCTGATTATTCGGAAATTTTTCAAATGCGTCTTTGATGACAGCAATCTGTTTGTTAGAGTTTTTCATGGATTTGTAAGCCTCAGATTTCCAGTGCATTGCATCGGCAGGCGAAATATCCTTATCAACCATAGTGTCATGAGTATCAATACTCAAATCATACATCTCGATGGCTTTTTCATAATTTTTGGCTCGCGAGGCAGCCAACCCAGCATAATACGCAATTGTCGCATTATTCATTTCGAGTGTTTTGCTGACTTTTAGCGACAACTCAAAAGATACCAGTGCATTTGCGTATTCCGGTCGATAGTATAAATCAATTCCTTGATTTTGCATATTGGCAACCAAGCGCATAACCTCTTTGTCAATATCTTTTTTGAATCCGTTGCCATCAGCAGCGTCCAATTCTCTAGCTTTTTGGTATGCTTTCCAAGCTAACGGAAGCGGATTTTCATGATAAGCCTTGGTTTCTTTCCACTTTTGCAAAACTCCGTTTGCCATTGTCAAAGTAATGTTATCGTAAACCCAATTTTCTGCACCTTCGATTGCTTCTTTCGATTTTGGTTTACCCAAACTTTTCTCAACCATCATAACTAACATTCCTGGTGCTAGATTTCTTGCATGATATTGATACATAGCTTGATACATATTTCCTTTTACGAGATATGTTTTTGCCCAGTTTTTTGTTTTTTTATGGTCATAAGCAAGTTGGAGCGATTCTTCTGCTTTGACTAATTCGCCAGATTTAATTTTCTTCTGTGCATCAGATACTTTTCTTTTCTGAGCAAATGCACTCGACAGCGCAAATACAAAGACAAGAATTAATGTTAATTGTTTCATAATTAATTAGTTTAGAACGAAGATTAAATTAACTTATATCATTATTTGCTGTTTGTTGCTGATTTTTTCAGTCAAATGTCAAATAATAAATCGTTGTCTCAATATTAAAAAGTGCGGGGAGGCACTTAGAATTAGAACTAATGACAAAAATACATTATTTTTTAATTTTTGCAAAGTCGATTTTTTATTAACAACACAATAATTATACAGAAAAATCGGAAGTGTTTTTCTTACAGTCGCTAATTATTTGAATATCAGGCAAAAACACAACTCACGCTAATTTATTTAAAGTTTTGCTAATCAATGAATTAGTGTTTTTATTAATAGTTATTCAGACTTTTTCAGATTTCTTGTTATCTTTGGTTTCGGTTACAAATATCATTAGTAAATTACGAATTATAAATTATAAATTATGAATTGGTTTACGTCTGATAATTTGCGTTTCGCTAATTAAAAAAGCAGATTATCAAATTGCTGATATTAAAATATAAAAATACTCAAATGAAGAAAGGTCAAGTCTCAATAAAACAATTAATTAAGCACAAATTACATTTATTTTCGATTTGGAAGACAAGGATTGCTCCACAATTAATCCTTCTTCTTATTATCATTGTTACAGTTCCTCTTCTCATTATTGGTTATTATAGCTCAAGAGCGACACGTAGCTCGCTACTGAAAGCTGCTCAAGAACAGATGTTACTGGAAACTAAAGACATTGCTTCAGACCTCGAAAATTTGGTTATAAAAACTCATGCCGAAGTAGATTTTCTTGCCGAAGTGCCACCAATTCAGGGAATTATACGAGCCAGAGAAAACCATGGTTTGGATACCATCGGCAAGTCCACCTTAGATTTATGGATTAACCAATTGAATACTCTTTTAAGCAGCAGCTCATCAAAAAAGCAAATCTTCCGTAGTATCATGTATGTCAACGAGTTTGGCGAAGTAATAGCAGGGGTTGATAATGATGGAGTTGCAGTGCATAAAATGAAAAAGGGCGAATATAAATTGGTGCGAGGCGAAGAATTTTTCATAGAAACATCTAAACTGCCGCCTGGTGATAATACGTACACAAGCAAAATTAAGCTTAATTATCAATCCGAGCATTTTATGGCGTATTTCGAGTGCGCATTTCCAATCTTTAACCCTTTAACCTTCGACAGAAGAGGCATGATTGTCGTTGTTGTTGACGCAACTTCAATATATAACAAATTAAAAAACAGTGAATCGACCAATAATTGGTTTTTTATTGCTTCGGAAGAAGGCGAATTTATGTATATTTCCGGTGGTGCGCGGCTGCCACAAAAAGTTGCTCAGTATTTTAACGATAGTCAAATATGGACTGAAAAAGATTTGGATAACACTACATACGAAGTATCACAGGCATTAATAAATAAAAACTCTGATAGCGAAGTAAATTGGCGCGTATTAAATTCCACACCTACGGAAAATTTATTCGTAGGACACAGAAAATTTGTGAGTATATTATGGATAATAACTATTATTGTCTTACTGTTTGTTGTAATATTTAGCTTAATAATATCGAAAAAATTCACAAAAACGCTGAAATTCATTGAAGTAGCTCTTAGTTCAATTAGTCAAGGCAAACATCCCAAGGAATTGAAAATCACGTCCCGCAATGAGATAGGACAAATGGCATCTTCCCTTAATAATCTGATTATCAATCAACGAGAAATATCCAAATTTGCAAAAGAAATGGGAAAAGGCAACTTGTCTGTTGATTTTACACCACAAGGCGAAAGTGATATTCTCGGAAATTCGCTGTTGGATATGTGCAATAATTTGACAAAGACCCGCAAAGAGGAGGTTTTGCGAAAAAAAGAAGACGATAAAAGAATATGGATAACAAGTGGAATTGCCAAATTCAGCGACATTTTACGACAAAATGCGAGTGGATTAACTTCGCTTTCCGAAAATATTTTGTATGCTTTGATAGACTATTTGGAGGTAAACCAGGGCGGTTTATTCATTTTGGACGATGATGGAGAGGCGGAAAAACAAATGATAAGACTCACAGCCTGTGTAGCTTACGACCGCGTAAGAACATTGAAAAAAGAAATAGAATTGGACGAGGGGCTTATCGGCAGATGCGTTGAAGAAGGCGAAATGATTTACATGACAGAAATACCAAATGACTATATTAAAATCACTTCTGGTTTAGGAAATAGGAACCCGAATGTTTTGCTAATTGTGCCACTCAAAGTTAATGAAAAAGTGTTAGGAGCTATCGAGTTGGCTTCTTTAAAGCCTTTAGAAAAATACCAAATCGAATTTGTGGAGCAAGTAGCCGAGAGTATCGCATCTACGCTTTCTTCGGTACGTATAAATCAGCGTACTGTTGCATTGTTGGCACAATCTCAAGAGCAATCCGAAGAAATGTCTGCGCAAGAAGAAGAGATGCGCCAAAATATTGAGGAGCTTCAAGCCACTCAAGAAGAATCCAACAGACGAGAAGCCGAAATCCAGAGTGTACTTGATGCTTTGAGCGAAACATCAATACTTTTCGAGTACAACACAGACGGAATGATAATTAATGCAAACGAAGATGCAATTCATCTTTTTGGTTTGGATAAAAACGAGGTTATCGGGCGACATCATTATGATTTTCATACACTTGCACAAGACAAATTGAAATATAAAGAATTTTGGCAAAAATTAATAGAAGGTATTCCGCTTCGCATTATTTCGCATATCAAGGTTATAAATAGCGAATATTGGTTGTCGGAAATATACTCGCCAATACTTACCAGCAACGGTAAAGTATTACGTATTTTAAATGTTGCAACAGATATTAGCAATAGCAAATTACAAGAATTGGAGCTAAAATCGCAAACAGAAACGCTTGAGGCTCAAGAAGAAGAAATGCGTAGTAATATAGAAATAATGCACACAATTCAACGAGAATCCGAGCAAAATCATTCGGAAGTTCAAAGTATGCTAACCGCCATTCAATCAACACTTTACTATGCCGAATTGACACCAGATGGAACTATCATCTCTTTAAATAGTGCGTACTTAACTTTGTTAGATGCGCGAATCGACCATGTCAAAGGAAAAAAATACTCAGAAATAGTTTCAATTCGAAATATTGAAAACTTCAATAACGAAATTAGACAAGGAAAAATCAAGCATCGCACATCACGCTTGATGATAAAAGGCATAGAATACTGGATGTCAGAAACTTACACTCCTGTACGAACACAGAAAGGCGAGGTAGCCAAAATTTTAGTTCTTTCATCGGATATTACCAAAAACCGAAAACAAGAAGAGCAACTACGCGAAAAAGCGGAAGAAACCATGGCACAAGATGAAATGTTACGTTTCAATATTGAGGAATTAAACAATATGCAAAAAGATTATGAAAAAGAAATCAAATCTAACAAAAAGAAAATCAACCAATTGATAGCAATTATTTCGCGCCGAAAACAGAAAAGAAAACGAAAATAGAAACGTACAATTTCACAAAAACGACTAAAATGTTCTTAGTATAAGTACTCTTAGTAAAATGAATTTAATAAAGTAAGCCATTAAAATTCCTA